>JAJYJR010000852.1 GCA_021789355.1 Chloroflexota bacterium
CGGGGATCGGATACGGGGCAACGAAGCCGATCTTGCCGGTGGCCGACGCGGCCCCGGCCGCCATCCCGGAGAGGTAGTCACCGTTCTCGCCGGCACCGAAGTACTCGGCGAGGTTCGTGGCCAGTTCCGTGCCCGTGGCCTGCTCGAACAGCACGTTGGGATACTGCTTGGCGGCCGCGACCATCGACGGCTGGTACCCGAACGAGGTGGCAAAGATGATGTTCGCGCCCTGGTTCACCAGCTGGGTGATGACCTGGCTCGCCTGCGGACCCTCCGGCACGTTCTGCTTGTACATGGTCTCGACACGACCGCCGAACGCGCTCTGCACCGCGAGGCGCCCCACTTCGTGGGCGTGGGTCCAGCCGGCGTCGCTGGGAGCGCCGACGTAGATGAACGCCGCCTTGAACGGGTGGCTGGTGGTCCACTGGCTTCCGGTGGTCGACGCCCCGGCCGATGCCGCGGCCGACGCCGCGGCCGATGCCGTCGGAGCGGCGGACGCCGCGGCCGATGCCGCCGGAGCGGCTGACGGGCCCGACGGCGCCGACGGCGCCGGGGTGGCCCCCGAGCCGCACGCCGCCAATAGCGCCGTGACCAGCCCGAGCACGATGGACGAGCGGACGATATCCCCGGTCCTGGTCAAAGCCCCGCCTCGTCGCCTGTCTGTCACCGCATGTTCCTCCTCACGTGCCTGTCACGCATTCCCTTCGCGGGCCTCGATTGCTCGTGCGAGCCCGGGGCCCGGGATGTGGTTCGTCAGCGCGCCTGCCCCCTGCGCAGGCATCACCGATCCCTTGTCACGATCATCCGCATACGTCGAACAGCCGACCCCGCCGAACCCGGGCATGCTGCGCCCTGGTGCGACGGCCGAATGGACCTCACTGCCAGGCAGAGGTGACCGGGCCGCCTTGTCCTCCTCTCGTGGTGCCTGCCTGACGATCACACGATTGATGACACCATTGTGGAGCCACGCGAGTGGGAGTGAAAGTTCCCCGGGGTGGCCCGGAGCGAGGTGGATCGCTGCCCACCGGCGGAGTCGCAGCCCGGGACGGGGGCGTGTCACCGACCGGGTTCCCGATGCCGGCATCGTGGCAGCCGCGGCCGAGGAACTCGCCGACCTCGCGTCCCGGGGCTCGCCCGAGCGGTCGCCGGTCGCCTTCGCGGGCGGTTTCCCCGAACGCGTGTACACGGTCAAACCGCACGTGGGGAGCGGCGCGCCGTGGCTCCGCACGACGAGCCTGGATCGAGACAGCGGCCAGGCCGGAGCGGCGAGAACCGGGAAACCGGGCCTGTGCTGGTGCGAGCCGTTGGATCACCGAGCTGTCACTCCAGGTGCCAGACGCTAGTCATCCGACATCCCCTCTGCGCGCCTTTCTGTCACAGTGCAACCCCATGTTCCTAGTGCCGTTCGGCCCATACCGGAGCCTTCGGGCCGACGCTGCAGCGTTCCCCGGCGTCCGGCTAGGATTCCCGTCGATGTGTCCATGCGCGTGATGCACTTCCTGTCCTTGACCACCGCCGTGGGGGGTCTGCTCGGCCTCGCGCTGTCCGTGCTCGGTGCGGTGGCACTCCGGGTGGTCGGCCTCTCCGTCTACGCCCCGGTCATCGTCACCGGGCTGATCGCCGGCTTCGGGATCGGGCTCCTGGGCGGCGTGTGGATCGCGCAGGACGAGGAGGCGCTCCGGCGTGAACGTGCGCGGCGCCGCAAGGGCGCACCGCCGGGCAGGGCACCCGATGGAGAGGGGCCCCACCGGCCTCTGTTCGGCCCGCTGGCGTTCGGCCTGACGTTCGTGACGATCGGCACCTTCATGGGCCTGCGCGCCGCGCAGGAGCTCGCCACCAACCCCACATGGGCGCCGCTCGCGGGGCTCGCCTGGCTGACGCTGGCGATTGCCGGTGGCGCGGGAGGCATCATCGCGGGAGCGGTGTGGCAGGTGGTGGTCGCCCGGCTCCGAGACGTGACGGGGGACTGATCGGGCGGTCGACCGGTGGGGCGACTGATCGCCGGAGGTCGCGACGCGCGGCTGGGACGGGCCGACAGACCTCCCGGCAAGTCGTGCCCGCGATGAACCTGGCCGCGCCCGCCCTGCGACTGCCACGCGATGCACCTCTGTGCCGGCACCCATGTGCGTCATGCCCGGTTGGCAGGTGCGCGGTCGGGCGACGTCCCGCCCCGCCGCGTCTTCGATCACGAGACCCACCGATCCGCACGGGCCGGGCGCACGGTCACCCATCGATCCAGGTGAGCTGGAGCACCTCGCGGGCGACGTCGACCACCGACCGGCCCGTTGTGTCGACGAGGTGATCTTCGACCTCGGCCATGTCCATCAGGCGGATGAGATCGGTCGCCCGCTGCAGCAGCGCAGCGAACCCCGACCCGACCTCTCGGACGCGCAGGCGGGCCGCCAGCGCCTCCGGCGTGGCGTGCAGGCGTACCACCACCACGCTCCCGCCGGGGATGGCCGCGGCGATCTCGTCCGCCTCGGCGCGGGTCTCGATCGTGCGAGCGACCACCAGCCGTTCCGCGCCCGCCGCCCGGAAGTTCGGCCAGAGCGCCGCGAGATTGCGAAGCGCCAGGCGGGTGCGATACGGATCGCCCGGAGCGGCCGGGAAGCACCAGGAGAGGGCATCCAGATCGACGACGGCATGCGCGACGCCGGCCGCGCGGAGCCGGAGCGAGACCTCGAGCGCGATCGCGGTCTTGCCGACCCCCGGTGGGCCGGTCAGCAGGAGGACAGGGACCCGACGCTCGGATCGGTCTGAGTCCACGTCCACAGACGAAGTGCCGCCCTCCGTCAAGGCCAGTCGGACCGCGTGGGCGTGACCCCGAAGGTGCCCGATCAGCCCACGGTCGATCGCGTCCGCCAGGGTGAGGCCGTCGGCGC
>JAJYJR010000853.1 GCA_021789355.1 Chloroflexota bacterium
TGGAGCCCTGCTCTTCGGTCGCGGAGCATCTTGCGCAAGACCGCGAAGCACCACTTCGTCGATCCTTCGCTGGCTACTGCGGCCCTGGGCATCCTTCCCTCTCGGTTGACCCGCGACGTGGCCACGATGGGCTTCCTCTTTGAGTCCCTGGCGATCCGCGACCTGCGTATCTATGCCCAATCGATCGACGACTCCCGCGTCTACTACTACCAGGACAACACCGGGCTCGAGGCCGACGCGATCGTTCAGCACCGCGACGGACGGTGGGCGGCCTTCGAGGTGAAGCTGGGACAAGCTCCCATCGACGGGGCCGCAGGGAACCTCCTGGCGCTCGCTGACCGTATCGACGTCGGGGTACATGGGCGACCGGCTGTGCTGGCCGTCATCACCGGATGGGGCCCGACGTACCGACGGCCAGACGGTGTGTGGGTCGTCGCGCTCGGAGCCCTGTCGCCGTAGGGAGGCGGATGCCGGTAGCGGCACCGATCGCCTCGAGATCGCGCTCGCCCGACACGAGCACACCCACTTCGCGGGCGCGTTCGCGCGCCTCTTGACTGAAGCCGGTGAAGGAGATGAACCACGTCTCACCCTCGCCCAAGCCGAGCGTCCGGCGGAGGAATGACGCCTTCCTGACGAGCGTGTCGATGTCTCCTGATGTGGGGCGTCGCCCTCGATCTCGCACTTCGGCCAGCCACGTGGCCTCGGTCCCAAAGCAGAGATCCAGCTCGACCTCAGATGGATGTCCGAAGATGTCACCAGCATCGTCGAGTGCTGCGATCCGGCGCACATCGTCCACCACGGGCAGCCGCACATGGCTGTCCGGCCGACCGAAGCGCGACCCCTCGATGAGCTGACCGTCGAAGTTGCGGACGAGATCGCGCGTATAGGCCTCGACCATCCGGCCTCGGTCCTCCTTGAGACCCAGGTAGGCCTGTCGGTAGTCACCGATCACTCGAGCTGAGGCCTCGAGGTTCGCGATGTCCGGCATCACTGCCTCGGGGTCGTAGGCCTTGACGAGCCAGTAGCGAAAGATGGGATCGGCCAGCCGGATCTTGCCGCCCTCTCGCTCGACGACACCCAGACTCTCGAGCTGGCGCGCGTGGGGCCAGGCCGATGTCTCGGAGGGGAGGCCGATCCTGCCGGCGAGTTCGTGGACGCTCGCCTCGCCAAGCCGCGCAAGTTCGCTCACCATGCCCCGCAGCGCCGGAACCGTGTGGGCCACCAGCGAATCCCACATCTCCTTGCACGCGATCCAGATCCCGCCGGTCGGCGTGTGCAGCGACCAGAGCAGCGCCCTGTCGACGAGATACGGCTCGATACGCTCCACCGCGAGCGCATGCGCATCCGCGGCGGCCTGTCGACAAACGACGTCGGCGTAGAAGGGGTGGCCAAGTGTAAGGGCGTCGACACGATCGGCGGCGCGCTCCGTGTGGGCGATCCCCAGACCATCCCACAGCGAACGGGCCAGACGGCGCGTGTCCTCCGGCTCGAACCTGGTCACCGACAGGATATCGAGGCGGCCCATCAACGGACCTGCTTCCAGGATGTCGAGCATGAGGCGCACGGCCGAACCAGTAACTACCCATCCAGCGCCTGCCTGCCGTTCGGTTGCGGCGCGAAAGACTTCGAGGAGCTTCTGGCGCGCCTTCTCGCCCGGGGTTCCGCCACGTGCGCGAAATGGCGCATAGCCAGCCAGGTCGACGATGTGCTGGAACTCATCGGCCAGGACGAGCACGGGGATTCCGCTCGCCCGCCCGGCTGCGGCGGGGAGACCGCTTGCGACGGCGAAGACTCTGTGACCGTCTGCCGTTCGATCGGAGAGGAGACGAATCGCGGCCCCCACGACACGACCCAGCTCCGGGTCGAGCAGCGCGGCCTCCGCCGCAAGTTCAGCAGTTGTGGCGGTCGCATCGAGCGCGACGCGGCCCGCCCGGCGGTCGAACGCCTCGACCACCGCTCGGATCATCGCGGTTAGGTAGACGTGCGGGGTCGCGGTGGCGGAGTCCATCTGCACGAGCGCGACCGCAAGCGGCGCCCCCGCGATGCCTCGCCGGTCCAGCACATCCTCGATGATCTTGCTCTTCCCGATCCGCCGTGGCCCGATCAGCGCGAGGTGGCGCTCCACGGTGCCGCGTGCCAGTTCGGCACACAGAATGTCGAGGCGGGCTCGTTCGAGCGATCGATTGACGAACACCATGCGCATGGCTCCTATTGAGGTGAGTAGTATTCACCTCAATAGTGCCCACGTCAAGCGCACTCCTGCACGGCGCCATCCCTGATGAGGTCCAGCGCGCCGTCGACGCCGTGCCGTGGCCCAGGTAGGCGGTGCGGCAACTGGCGGTGGCACCGATGGCGGTCGGGAGTTGACAACGTCATCGGGTATCGCCCATGATGATACCGGCTATCGCCAGTGCAAGAGGACTGGAATGACGATCCCGCGAACAGCACCGATCGAGCGTTCGGGGGCAGCGACCGTCGCAGCGCGG
The DNA here is from genome assembly GCA_021789355.1 of Chloroflexota bacterium. Next base: position 2,487 of record JAJYJR010000853.1, read on the forward strand.
CCCGGACGCGCGCTCCAGCTGCGAGCGCGAGAACTGCGCGGGTCACTGTCGCTCGCGGCGGCTGCAGCGCGCATCGGGATCCGGCCGGACGAGCTCGGCAGGATCGAGCGGGGCGGCACAAAGCAGGTTCGCTGGGCAACGCTGCTCGGCATGGCCGAGGCGTACGACGTCGAGGTCGGTGAGTTGCTCGTGACCACATCACAGGCTTCGGCTCGGCCTGCCTACGCTGGGGTGCTCGCCGCGCTTCGTGCGGGAACGATCATCCCTGCCCCGCCACGGCGTTTCGTCGGCGATCCTGACGTCGCCCTGGCTGAACGAGTCGATCTCGAGGCGCCCCCATCGGCCGAGGTCGCGGCATTCGCCGAGCCCGAGCGCTCGCTCGAGGCGAGACGCGC
>JAJYJR010000854.1 GCA_021789355.1 Chloroflexota bacterium
CCGAGCGTCCCGGCCGTGGTCGCGCGCCAGACGCCCAGGACGAGCGTCCCGTCGGTGGCGACCTCGGGCGGCCGCGCGTTCCCGATGCCCCCCGGCTGCGCGTCGAGCGCCCACAGCCCCTGCAGGGCGTCGGGCAGGCGGACCGGCCAGCCGGGCAGCGTGCGGCCGACTCCGTCGAGCCTGAGCACGGCGCCCGGGCTGCCGCCCTGCGTCGAGCCGAGCGTGAGGTAGGCGGTGCCGTCGGCGCCGAACGCGGGCACCGAGGCGAGGCCGGCGACCGTCACCGGCCAGCCCGAGCGAGGCCGTCCGTCGAAGCCCAGGGCTTCGAGGTGGGTCGACGAAATGGTCCAGCCGGCGACCTTTCCCGGCGTCCCCTCGAACCACCAGGCGTAGAGGGCGCCGTCGGGAGCAAGCGCCATGCCAGGCTCCGCGCCACGCAGGGTGATCGGCCAGCCGGGTTTCGGGTGCCCGGACGGATCGAGGGCGCTGATGCGCATCGCCTGGTTCGGCCAGCCGCTGAGCTGGCTCATGTCGTACACGGTGCCGTCGGGCGCCACGAGGAGCGGCTGCGCGCCGCCCGCGGGCAGCGACACCGGCCAGCCGGTCCTGGTCCGACCGTCGGGCCCGAGCGCCGTGAGCGTGTCGCCCTGGCCCGCAGACCCGGACCAGGACTCCGCGTAGAGGGTCCCGTCGGTCGCGAGGACCATCCCGGTCAGGGTGGGCGGGACCGCCACGGGCCAGCCCGGGCGGGGCGTGCCGTCGGGGCCGAGCGCGACGATCTCTTGTTCGAGCCCGACGTACAGCGTGCCGTCCGGGGCGGCCACGAGCCTCGCCGACGGCTCGGCGGCGGGCAAGCGGTATGGCCAGCCCGGCCGGACGTGGCCGCTCGCGTCGAAGGCGTAGAGGCCCCAGGGATGGCGCGTTCCTTGATCGGGTACGGCGACGTACAGCGTCCCGTCGGCCCCGAGGACGGGCGTCGACGTCCCGTCGCCAGGAAGGGCGACCGGCCAGCCAGTGGCCGCCACGACCGGCGTTGGGGACGCCGCCGGTGCGAGCGCGAGCGGCGAGGGTGCCGGTGCTGACGCGAGGTCGGCGACGCGCGCGAGCAGAAGGTCGCTCGCGGTGCCAGTGCAGCTGGCCTCGGCAAGCAGAGTCCCATCAGGCGAGAGGGCCGGCAACGGCGGCCCGAGGAGCGAGAACCCCGACGCGTCACTGGCGACGGTGCCGATGGGCCAGCCGGTGGCATCGAGGAGCACGGTGCGCCCGCAGGGATCAGCGAGGGCGCGTGCCCCGGGCGGCAGCCCCGGCGTGAGCGTCCGCGTCGCACTGTCCCAAGTCGCGGCCTGCGCCATGTAGGCGAGCAGCAGCCGGTTGTCGCTCGTCCAGCCGGCGAAGTGCAGGTAGGCCGGGAGCGAGATGACCACCGGCGCCACGTTCGGATCGGCTCCTGGAACCGGCACGCCCAGCACGACAGGCCCCAGAGGTTGACCGGCCAGATCGCCCGCGATCCAGCGTCCGTCCTGGCTCCAGACGGGCGGGGTTCGCGCGTCCAGCAGATGCGCCGGGTACGCGATTACCTGGCCCATCGTGTCCTGGTCGAGGACCGCAAGCTCGGCCGGCGTCGCCGAGCCGGTGGCCGCGAGCACGATCGGCCGCGGGGCCGGGTGCTCCGCTCCGGTGGCGAGCGAGAGCCAGTAGGCGAGGCGAGTGCCGTCGGGCGACCAGGCGGCCGGGATCCCGGACTCCGGCGCACTCCGGGTGCCGTCGAGGCGCCACACCGTGAACGTCGCGCCCGGCAACGCGCCCGGCGAGGCGAGCAGGGCGAGAGCCCCGTGACCGCTCCCGAAGACGGCCCCCCAGGACCCGGGGATCGTGATCCGGGACGAGCTGGCCGTGCTGCGGACGACGGCCGGTCCGTCGGGTGCCAGGACCACCATGTGCGTGGCGTCCACCCAGCTCGCCGCCGATCCGGGCTCGGCCCAGAGCCGACTCCCGCTGGCGTCGTACACGCGGACGTCGCTCGTCCCATCGCTGGCCTGGGCGATGGCCAGGAAGGCGCGCCCATTGGGCGACCAGCTGACCCCCGAGAACGTGCCGGCGACACGATCGACGACGGTGGCCGCGGGCGCGGACGAGGATCCGACGGGCGACGACGTCGGGCCGACAGGCGTCACTGTTCCCGTGGGCACCGCCGAGTGCTGCAGGACGGCGGCGAGGAGGATGCCCGCGAGCAGGATGGCGACGACCGAGACCGCAGCCAGCAGGACCCGCCGGTCATGCTGCCGGTCGACGCCCGCGCTCATCGCGTCAGCCCGCTCGACACGAGAGCGCTCAGACCGCTCGGGCCGGCTTCGATCAGAAGGACGTGCCGTCCGTCCGACAGCAGCTGCAGCAGCTGCAGCTGATCGGCGGGCACCAGCGCCACGCCCGCCACGGGCACCCAGTCGGTGCCGTCGCGGGAGGTCCAGAGCCCGGAACCGGTCGAGCCGACCGTGCCGGCGGCGGCGAAGCCACCCGGGGCGGCGACGAGCGTCGGGTACGCACCGAAGAGCGCCGGGCTCGACGGACCAGCCGTCCAGCGTGCGCCGTCGCTCGAGGTCCACGGCGCGACCGGCGAGAGAAACACGCCGGGCGACGGCTCCACCGGCTTGCCGCCGGTGCCCAGCGAAAGGAAGCCGGACGGTGTCGAGACGAGCCCTTCGAGCACCACGTCCGAGCCGCCCGGCAGCGGCGCGTGGACGGTCCAGTGCCGGCCGTCGCGCGATGTCCACGCCGCCGCGTCGTTGTCGAGACGGCCCACCATCACGAACGCGCCCCGGCTGTAGATGACTCCGGTCGCCTCGACCGTGTCGCTCGCCTGCGGCTGGTCGCTGGCC
>JAJYJR010000855.1 GCA_021789355.1 Chloroflexota bacterium
CCCTACGATTCACGGCCACGGTCATGTCCCCACACTTGGTGTCACAGGCGCAGGCCGTGAACGATTGCGGCCACCGCGTCATCCTCGCGTCGTTGGAGTAGGAACCGACGACACGGAGGGACACCACGATGGCCGAGGACAGGATGGCGGTGCTGGAGACCGTGCGCAAGGCGATCGCGGAGGGCGACGTCGACTTCCTGCGTGAGGGGGTCCGCGTGCTTGCCCAGGCGGTGATGGAGGCCGAGGTCACCGAGCTCACCGGCGTCCCGCATGGCGAGCGGGATCCGGAGCACCGGCTGACCCGCCGCAACGGGTACCGCGAGCGGCGCTGGGACACACGGGTGGGCACGGTCGGGCTGGCCATCCCGCGGGTGCGCGACGGGAGCTACTTCCCCTCGCTCCTGGAGCCGCGGCGACGCGCCGAGCGGGCCCTCCTCGCGGTGGTCCAGGAGGCGTATCTGGCCGGCGTGTCCACCCGCCGCGTCGAGGACCTCGTGGAGGCCCTCGGCATCGCCTCGCTCTCGAAGAGCGAGGTCAGCCGCATCTGCGCCGCGCTCGACGCCGAGGTCGAGGCGTTCCGCGGGCGGCCGCTCTCGGATGTGGGGTACCCGTATCTGTGGCTCGACGCGACGTATCTGAAGGTCCGCGAGCAGGGTCGGGTGGTCAGCATGGCCGCCCTCGTCGCGGTCGGCGTGGCCACGAGCGGCGAGCGCCGCGTGCTGGGGCTCGAGCTCGCCGCGGGGAACGACGAGGGATCCGCCTGGCCCTCGTTCCTGCGCCGGCTCGGCGAGCGCGGCCTGCACGGGGTGCGCCTGGTCATCAGCGACGACCACGCCGGGCTCGTCAAGGCGGTGCGCGAACAACTTCTCGGCGCGGCCTGGCAGCGCTGCAGAGTGCACGCCACCCGCAACGCCCAGGACCTCGTGCCCCGCAGCGCGCGCAGCATGGTCGCCTCGGCCGTGCGCATGATCTTCGAGCAGCCCGACGAGGCGTCCGCGCGGGCCCAGGCCCGCCAGGTCATCGACAGCCTCCGGCCGCGCTTCAGCGCCGTGGCCGACCTGCTCGCCGACGCCGAGCCCGACCTCCTCGCCCACATGGCGTTCCCCGAGAGTCACCGCCGCCAGATCCGCTCGACCAATCCCCTGGAGCGCCTGAACAAGGAGATCAAGCGGCGCACCGGCGTGGTGGGCATCTTCCCCAACCGGGCCGCGGTCATCCGCCTCGTCGGCATGGTGCTCGCCGAGCAGGACGACGAGTGGCAGGACGGCCGGCGCTACTTCCGGCCCGAGACGATGGCCCTCATCGATGCCCACCTCGTGCGAGAGGAGGTGGGCCCGGCGCTGCTGATGGCGAGCTGACGAGATGACGGGCGCGAGGATGCCCCGGTATGACACCACGTCAGGGGACTTGACCACCGTGACGAGGAACCAGGCGAGCCGACGGGCCGTGCCCCGCGGGACGAGCCGCCCCCGCAGCTCGACCGCGTAGGTTGGGGCGCGCTCGCCCGTTCGTTTCCGGTGACCTTGGCTTCAACCATCACGACGGGCGCTCCACCAAATCGGTTCCTGTCGCCCCATCCGCCACCGCTGACCGGCACGCGCAGCGACACGCCTGACAGTGCCGATTCGCAACCGGCTTTGCCTCACCGTCGCGCATCATCCCGAGCCTGCGGTCAGCCCATCGGTCCGTCTGCGACTTATCCCCCGCGTTTACCGACCATCCCCTTGACAAGGGCCACTGGCCACCGAGAATGCCGCGTCGCGCCGGTGAGGCGACGACCCGCGGCCGGCGGCGCACGGCCGAGGAGGGTGGCCGTGACGTGCTCCGGCGACCCACGGTCAGGAGAGGGAGGACGGCGACGCGATGAGTCGACAGCACTTCGTGTTTCTGGACGACGGTGAGACGTACTCGGGCCTGGATGGCGCGATGATCGTCGGCATCGACGACGACAACGCACCCGCCTGGCAGGCCCTCGAGGACGAGGACATGGAGGCCCTGTTCGAGCTCGCCGACCTCGCGGTTCCGGTGCCCGAGCCGCCATCGGTGCGCGCCCCGTCCCGGCGGCGAGCCACGCCGCGGCCCGCTCGTCGGGCCCGCTGAAGCCCCCGGTTCGGACGAGCGGCGCCCGATCTGTGTTCATAGCTAGAGCAGGTCGCGCGGTGGACGCGACCGGCAACCGAGGAGCACCAGCATGCCCGTCGTGGAGATCTACTTCAAGGTCGGCGCCTCCGCGTACGTCAACACGGACACCGGGGAGATCGAGGACTACTACATCGACGACGATGACGAGGCATTTGAGGAGGACTGGTACTACCTGGAGGATGGCACCCGCCCGAGCCCCGAGATCTGCGCGCGCGCCCTCGCCATCGCCAAGGATCCCGACCTCGAGTGGCCCCCGTTCAGCCTGGACCCGGGCCTCTGTTGGGGATACCAGCCGGGGACACCGGCTCCGACGGCAGCCTCCGGCGACGACTCGGACGACGACCCCGAGTAGCTGGCGCATGCCGCGACCTCGCCGGCATGCCGCTCGGCCGACGGGTGATCCCGCCGCCGGTGGCGGGAGGCGCCGGCGGGAACAGAGCCTGCCGTCGGGCGGCCCGTGACCCCGGGTCGCACGCGGCGCACACCCGGCTGGCACCTGTCGCAGCTACCGCTCCCAGTCGTCCTCAAGGGTGTCGCGCACGAGCGTGCTGCGGAAGGTCCGGTAGTCCTCGCCCCGGATCCGGAACGTGGTATGGCTGGGCCTGAGGGTGATCGCCTGGGCGCGCAGGCGTCGATCCCGGATCCAGCGACGCACGGTCGCCGGATGCACGCCGAGCTCCTCGGCGATCTCGGACACCGTCAGCCAGTCAGGCGATCTCATGCTGGTCGATC
>JAJYJR010000856.1 GCA_021789355.1 Chloroflexota bacterium
TGTCGGCGTCCATCGCTGTCGCAGCATACGGCACGGGTTCCGGTCCGGCGCCAGGAGCGTCGTGCGAGCGGATGTGCCGGGGCGGACCCGGCGGACGGACTCGCTATAGTGGCGCGATGAAACTCGGGCTCGGCCGCGATCCCGGCACCATCGGCGAAGCGGTGCCCGGCGCTACCGTGGCCGGCCGCCCCCGCGGCGACATCCGCGCGCCCTGACACGGCAGGCGGGTCACCTTGGAGCACGAACCCAGCGCGCCGGGCCAGCCGCTGGTGGTCTACGGCCCATCGTCGCTGCTCTATGACTTCGGCGTCGGCCATCCGCTGACGCCCCGCCGGTTCGGCCCGGGGATCGCCCTGCTCCGGGCGCTGGGGGCGGAGCGCTTCCTCCCGCCGCCGGAGGCCACCGACGCGCAGCTGCACCGTGTCCACGATCCGTTGTACGTCTCGACCGTGCACATGCTCTCCGAATACCCGGACGCCGGGTCCATGCTCGGCTTCTCCTCCTGGGGGGACGACCCGCCGTTCTACGGCATGCACGAGGCGGCCGCCGCCGTCGCGGGAGGTTCGCTCGCGGCGATGGAGCACATCCTGTCGGGCGAGGCGCTGCACGCCTTCCACCCCGGCGGTGGGCTGCACCACGCGATGCCCGGTCGCGCCAGCGGGTTCTGTGTCTACAACGACACGGCCCTGGCGGTCGCCCGTGCCCGTGATGCCGGGCACCGCGTGCTGTACGTCGACCTCGACGCCCACCACGGCGACGGCGTGGAGACCGTCTTCTGGAACGATCCGCGCGTCCTGACGGTCTCGTTCCACGAGTCCGGGCGGGTGCTGTTCCCCTGGACCGGCTTCGTGGACGATTCCGGTGGGCCCGACGCGCGCGGGACGGCGGTGAACGTGCCGCTGGACCCGGGCACCTCGGATGCGTCGTGGCTCGCGGTGGTGGAGCGGGTGGTGCCACTCCTCGCCGCCGCTTTTCGACCCACCATGCTCGTCTCCCAGCACGGCAGCGACACCCACGCGCTGGATCCGCTCACGCACCTCAACCTGACCACGTACGCAATGGCGCGCGCCGCTCGGCTGCTCGATGAGCTCACCCACCAGTACACGGAGGGTCGCTGGCTCGCCACCGGCGGCGGCGGATACGACGTCTACCGGGTCGTTCCACGGGTGTGGGGGTTCGTCTGGCTCGCCCAGGCGCACCGGGATGCCCCGCTGGAAACGCCGCGGGAGTGGCGCGAGCAGTGGGTCGGGGATGCCGCCCGGTACAACCAGGGTCCCCCGCCGCCTGCGATGGTGGATGCGCCCGGGCTCGTGCGTGCCGATGTGCGCGAGCTGATCGATCGCAATGCGCGCACGGCGGAGGCGGCACTGCAGGGTTCCCTGCGCGCCCTGGACGAGACCAGCGCCGCCTGATCCGGGGTCGCGCCAGTGACGGCGACTACGGACGGATATCGAACGGCACACGGATCGTATCGTGCGCATATCCATGGCTGCGCACTTCTTGACAGGCCATTTCGCGGGTCTACCCTTCGCACATCGCGCCTGCCGGGTGCCAGGTTTCCCGCGCAGCTTCCGGTCTCGGCATCGGCACCGGCGACAGTCCGTCACAGCGGAGGTCCCGAATGAGCGTGAACGCCCAGCCCGAGATCGAGGCACTGTTCTCCGAGCAACGGGAGTTCGCTCCGCCGCCAGAGATCGCCAGGGACGCCAACGCCAGGGCCGATCTCTACGAACGCGCCGAGCAGGACTTCGAGGGGTTCTGGGAGGAGCAGGCCGCAGGCCGGCTGGACTGGTTCCGCAAGTGGGACAAGGTCCTCGAGTGGGACCTGCCCTACGCGAAGTGGTTCCTGGGTGGCCAGATCAACGTCGCCTACAACTGCGTCGATCGCCACGTTGAGCACGGCCTCGGGTCGAAGGTCGCCTACTACTGGGAAGGCGAGCCGGGTGACTCCCGGACCCTCACCTACGCCGACCTCCAGTCCGAGGTCAACAAGTGCGCCAACGCGCTCACCGCGCTCGGCGTCAGGACCGGCGACCGGGTCGGGATCTACATGCCGATGATCCCGGAGCTGCCGATTGCCATGCTGGCCTGCGCCAAGATCGGCGCGCCCCACGTGGTGGTGTTCGGCGGCTTCAGCTCGGACGCCCTGCAGGGCCGCATGATCGACTCCGAGGCGGTGGCCCTCATCACCGCCGACGGCGGGTGGCGCAACGGCAAGGTCCTCGACCTGAAGGGACCGGCCGACGTCGCGGTCGAGAACTCGCCCACCATCAAGAACGTCCTGGTGGTCAAGCGGACCGGGCACGACGTGTCGATGACCGCCGGGCGCGACCACTGGTGGCACGAGCTGGTCGAGGCGCAGTCCGACCAGTGCGACCCCGTGCCGCTCGACTCCGAGCACCTGCTCTATCTGCTGCACACCTCCGGCACCACGGCCAAGCCGAAGGGCATCATGCACACCACGGGTGGCTACCTCACAGGGATCTCCGCCACCCACAGCATGATCTTCGACATCAAGCCCGACACCGTGTACTGGTGCGCCGCGGATGTCGGCTGGGTGACCGGTCACTCCTACATCGTCTACGGGCCGCTGGCCAACGCCACGACGTCCGTGATGTACGAGGGAGCGCCGCAGTACCCCACGCCGGATCGCTGGTGGTCGATCATCGAGAAGTACAAGGTCAACGTCCTCTACTGCGCCCCGACTGCCATCCGCGCCTTCATGAAGCAGGGTGAGGACTGGCCCGCCAGGCACGACATGTCCTCCCTGCGGGTGCTGGGCACCGTGGGCGAGCCCATCAACCCCGAGGCGTGGCTCTGGTACCACCGGAATATCGGCGGCTCGCGCTGCCCCGTGGTCGACACGTGGTGGCA
>JAJYJR010000857.1 GCA_021789355.1 Chloroflexota bacterium
TGGCGGAGCGCGAGCAGCTGGAGCGCGAGCGGGCCGCGAAGGAGATCGAGCCGGCGTGACCCGCTCCGGAGACGGCGCCGCGGGCGGCGCCCCCCTCGCCCGGTCCGCCGCGGCCACCCCCGACCTCCGCATGGTCTTCGGGATCGGGATCCCCGTCCTGCTGATCCTGGTGACGACGCTCATCGACGGGGTGCTCACGCCGCTGGTGATCGCCGGCCACTGGTTCAACGCCGGACGCCCCGACTTCTTCCTGCTGGCCGACTCGTTCCTGCACGGGCGGCTCTGGCTGGCCGTGGACTGGCGCCCGCCCATCGACGACATCGTGATCCTGCACGGTCACGTCTACGTCCCGTTCGCCCCGTTCCCGGCCTTCCTGTTCGTGCCGCTCGTGGCGCTCATCGGGGTGCAGCACGCGGTGGGCTGGGAGCCCGCGATCAACGCGCTGCTGGCGGGGCTCGACGTCGCGCTCGCGTGGGCCACGCTCGGCGCGTTCGGCGTGCGGCGCTGGACCGACCGGCTCTGGCTCGTGGTGCTCTTCGGGTTCGGGACGGTGCTCTGGAACATCACCGAGCGCGGCGGCGTCTGGCACACGGCCGAGATCGTCGCGATGGGCCTGACGTTCTGGGCTCTCATCGAGACGCGGCGCGAGCATCCCCGGCCGTGGCTGCTCGGGCTGCTCGGCGGCGCCGCGTTCCTCACCCGCTCGACGCTCCTGTTCGCGCTGCTCTACTACGCGTGGGTGGTCGCCGGCCGGCCGACCGACCTGCCCGGCCTGGCCCGCGCGGTGCGCGAGCGCTGGCTTCCCGTGCTGGAGACCGCGATCGCCTCGGTCCCCTTCGGGCTCGTCTTCTTCTGGTACAACTGGGCGCGCTTCGGCTCGCCCCTCGAGACCGGCTACGAGCTGGCGTCGCTGCCGCCGTTCCTGGAGGCGCTGCGCCAGCAGGGACTCTTCTCGATCGTCCACGTGCCGATGAACCTGGACTACCTGTTCCTGAAGGGCCCGGTGGCGCTCCTCACGCAGCCGCCCTTCTTCGAGCCCTCCACGCTCGGCATGTCCGTGCTGCTCACGAGCCCGGCGCTGCTGGTGGGGCTGTGGGCGCTGCTGCGCTCGTCCGAGGCGCGGATGCTGGCGCTGACCGGCCTGCTCGTGCTGATCCCGACGCTGCTCTACTACGGCGGCGGCTGGGTGCAGTACGGCTACCGCTACCTGCTGGACTCCGTCCCGTTCTGGTTCGCCCTCTGCGCGATCTGGGCGGCGCGCCGCGGCGTGGGCTGGCTCTGGCAGCTCGCGATCGTGTGGAGCGTGCTGGTGAACGCGGGCCTCTGCTACTGGGCGTTCAACACCTGAGCGGGCCCGGCCGGCGATCGGCCGGGAGCGGCGGGCACCGGGCGCGGCCGGGTTCCCCCGCGCAGCGCGAGCGGGATGCACGCCACGAGCATCGACGGGGCGACGTTCACGAGCGGTGAGGCCAGCACGGCCACCACGGGCACCACCCACGGGCGGTCCGTGCGGGCGCCCCAGGCGAGGACGACGAGCGCGATCGCGACCCGGGGCAGGAGCGGCACGCCGAACAGCGTGGTCGCGCCCTGCGAGGCGTAGTGGGTCAGGCCCAGGAGCAGGTGGACCCAGTCGAACCACAGGTTCGGCGCGAGCACGAAGGAGATCGCCGCCACCGCGATCGTGCCCCCGATCGCGCGGGCGAACCCGCGCCAGTCGCCCCGCAGGGGGAACCACAGCACGCCGATCCCCGGCACGACCTTGGTGAGCAGCAGGAGCGACCAGGCCTCCGGGTAGCGGAAGCCGGCCACGATGGCCGCCGCCATCAGCATGTGGATGTTGCCGCCCTGGATCTCGCCCACGATCCCCACCCACAGCACGGCGACGCCGAGCCACGGCCCCGGACGCACCATCCAGACGAGGGCGGCGAGCGCGATCGCGGCCCAGACCGCGACGAAGACGTGCCACGGCAGGGCCGAGAGCGGCAGCAGGACCTCGTAGAAGGCCGGCGAGTAGATGTGCGCGCCGTTCTGCAGCCACTGCAGGCCGCCGTACAGCGAGCCGAGGTGGATCCCCCAGAACGCCCCGGTATCGGCGCCGCCGCCCTGTAGGGTGGCCACCACGAACAGGAACAGGACGCCGAGCACGCCGACCAGCGTGAGGCCGTCGCGGATGGCCCGCCGCCGCACCGGCGTGAGGACGCGTGCGCCGAGCGCGACGAGCGCGCCCCGGGCGGCGGGGTTCGGATCGCGCGTGGTCGGGTCGGACATGACCTCGGGCGGAGCTGGGATCGGGATCGACACCTCCGGGTCGACCGGGGGACCACGCGAGCCTACCAGCCGCGCCAAGGGTGGGGAACCGCCGTGCGGAGGCCGGGACGGTCCGTGAGAATGGCCGCAGGATGGCCTCGCCGCTTCGCGCCCCGTCCCGCGCATCGCCGAGCCCGCGCGCGCAGGGCGCGCTCGCCCTCGCGGGGATCGTCGCGCTCGGTCTCGTGCTGCGCGCGGTCCCGATCGTCACGAACCCGTGGCCGGTGGGGGACGGCGGACTCTTCTACACGATGGTCGGGGAGCTGGTCCGCAGCGGCCTCGCCCTGCCGTCGTTCACGTCGTACGGGCACGAGGGGATCCCGTTCGCGTACCCGCCGCTGGCGCTCGAGCTGGCCGCGGCCCTGGAGCTCGCCACCGGCGTCGCCCGCGCCGAGCTGTTCCGCTGGATCCCGCTGACGTTCAGCGTGCTGTGCATCCCGGCGGTCTACCTGCTGGCGCGCGAGGTCGCCGCCGACCGGCGTCGCGCGCTCTTCGCGACGCTGGTCTACGCGACGTTCCCCTACGCGTGGGGATGGCTGACCATGGGCAGCGGCCTGACGCGGTC
>JAJYJR010000858.1 GCA_021789355.1 Chloroflexota bacterium
GATCCTGTCGAAATGGTTACCGAACCGGCGGGAGCCCCGGACGTCGCTGGCGGTGACCGCGGCGCGTGCCCCGGCAGGGGCCATCCGTCGGCCCGCGACCCCGACGACGAGGCGGTAGGTTGCAAGGAAGGCCGCGGCAGCCACGGGTCCGAGGTACGACCAGGTCGCCCAGGGAGCCTTCGCGTCGGATCCCGACGCGAGCCCGTGGAGGGCCACCGCGGCGAACGCGGCGAACGTCAGGTAGTGGATGAGCCGCCAGGTGCGCAGGCCGATCCGGCCACGCACGAAGTAGCTCGCGACGATGAGCGCGACCACGCAGAAGGCGAGCTGGCCCGCCGCAACTGCCGCAGGCGCGTACGGCGAGGCGAATGGGATCGCGACCGCGACAAGGGTGAACGCGTACGTCCGGTCGCCGAGCAACAGCAATCCGTGCAGGGCGGCCAGGACAAGGGCGGCCAGGGCAAGATCCTGGTGCAGCCGGGCGCTCACCGGACGGTGGGCGATCCCGTCCAGGAGCCGCGTCGTGAGCAGCAGCCCGTAGAGCACGGTGCAGGCGAGGGCGAGCCACGCGAGGAGCCCCGTGATGCGCACCCCGTACCAGGCGAGCCTGCCCGGGGCGAGCGCCGCCGCGGCGCCCAGGAGGCGCGCCCCCGCCGGGAACGAGCCGCCGATCACGGCACCCGCGACGACGGCGAAGACTGCCCAGCCGACGAACCGCAGGGGACGCGGCAGCCGGCGGTAGGCCCGCGGCACGCGGCGTCCGGGTCGCGTGCGCAGCTCCCGCCGTTCGTACGTCACGTCCACGTCAGGCCGCCCCGTCGCGCGCGAGCAGTGCCAGCGTGGAGGGCGGCGCCAGCACCTCGCCCCGATCGGTGAGCAGCACCGCTCCCGCGATGCGCTCTCGCTCGAGCAGCGCGAGGGCCTCGACGGAGCCGGCGATGACCGCTGCCTTCGCCATGACCTCTGCGTCCAGGGCCGTGCTGCACACGACCGTCGCCTGCACGACATCGGTGACGGCGGGGGCCGCCGTGCGCGGGTCGATCAGGTGGTGGCGGACGGTGCCCGCAGGTCCCCAGTGATGCACCGACGTGCCCGACGTTGCCACGCCCCACTGCGCGGGGTACGCGGCCGCCGGGGCGGCGAGGACGAGCGTGGCAAGCAGCGCCCCGGGGTCCCGCGGATCGCCCACCCCGATCGGCCACGAACGGCCCGGGGCGGCCCGCACGGCCAGGTCCCCGTCGGCGTCGACGACGGCACTCGGCCAGGCCGACAGGAGCGCGAGTGCCCGGTCGGCGATCCAGCCCTTGGCGATGCCGTCGAGATCGAAGCGAACGTCCGGCGGGCGGCGCACGGACGCGCCCCCGCGGCGACCGCGCACGATCGCCCACGTGCCCGGGCCTGTGGCCGTGCCGGTCACCGGCACGAGCCCTTCGGCCGCCAGTCGCGCACCGAGGAGCGTGATGTCGACGAGGCCTTCGCCGCGCTCGCAGGCCTCGCGGCCGGCCTCGAGGATCGCGCCGAGCGTCGGACGCACGAGCACCGCCGTCCCGCCGGCGTCGTTCAGCCGGCTGATGTCGGACGTCGCGAGGCGCCGGCTGAGTCGGTCAGCCCAGCGGCGCGCCCGCGCGATGGTGCGGGCGCCGTCGCGACGCGCGGTCTCGCGGTCCTCGGCAGCGTCGAGGTGCACCCCGAGCCGGCCGCCCATGGCACTCGCCACGACGGAGACCGGCGCAACCGGTATGGCCGCGATCTGCCGGTGTGCCCGCTTGGCGGAGACGGCCGCGGCGTTCACGGAAGCACCGTCCCCGACTGGGTCGTGCGCACGACCACGCTCTGCTGGGATGGAGCCGGGACGCGCGTGACGATCGTGATCGGCTTCGGCGCCTTCGCGTCGATCACCGTTGCCCCGGGCGGCGGGGACTGGCCGGGGGCGAGCTGGACGTACCGCACGGCTCGCTGCCGGGCCACGGTCGCAGGACGGACGGCCGAAGCGCCGGCCGGTGGAGCGACCGGCGTCGCCGGTGCCACGATCGCGGTGACGAGCGCCGACGCCGCCGCAAGCCCGCCCACGCCCAGGGCCAGGCGCGCGGGCCGCGGATCCGGCCGGGCCGCGCCCGCGTCGTCCCGAGGACCAGGAGCGGCAGGACGCCGCGCCGCCATCAGTCGCCACCTCCGTCGTGCTCGCCGCCCGGGCCGTCGGACCCTTCGCCGGCCTCCCCGCCGGGGCCCGGGACCGTGACGTGCACCACCTTCGGTGCTGCCGGAGGCGCGGTCTGGGTAACGTGGATGACCCGGGGTGACGGTGCCGGCCGGACATAGACGATCTCGGGCGGCAACGAGGGTGCTGCGGTCGGGGTGACGGCCGAGGCGATCGTCGGTGACGCGGCGCCGCCCGGCGCGGAGCCGTGCGCGGCGAGGTACCCGTCGACCGCGAAGGTGCCGCCGATGGAGAGGATCGCGGCGAGCGCGGCGGCTGCCAGGCCCACGCGATGGACAGAGGGGTGCATCGAAGGTTCCCCGTGCGTGCGCCCATGGGTCGGACGCGCCGCGAACCCTACCGGCGAACCCGCGGGCGCGGTTGGGACGAGGATGTGAATCCTCACATCCTCGGAGGGCGGCCACGGGGGAGTGCGCGGGGCTCAGCCGGCAGCCGGGCCGCCGGGCGGGTCGGTGGGCCGCCGCAGGGGCACCGTCACCGTGAACCGCGCCCCACCCCGGGGAGCGTCGTCCACCGCGATGCTGCCGTGGTGCTGCTGGACCAGTGAGCGCGCCACCGCGAGCCCCAGTCCCGTTCCTTCACCGCGCCTCCGTTTCGAGCCGCCCACCTGCGCGAACGGCTCGAAGATGCGCGCGCGGTCTGCCGCGGGTAT
>JAJYJR010000859.1 GCA_021789355.1 Chloroflexota bacterium
TCACAGCCCCGAGCTGCTCGCCGGCCTGCGCGCCATGGTGTCCCAGGCCGCCCCGAACGTGCCGGTTGCGCTGGCGGGCGGCACGTCGACCGGTGCCCTCGGCACCAGTGCCCCCAGGGTGCTCCAGGCGCTGCGCGAGGCGGTGACGGCCAGCGGCGGGGATGGGGCCGTGATCCTGCTCGATCTGGGCAGTGCCGCCCTTGCCGTGGAGATCGCGCTGGAGGAGGCGACCGACGAGGAGCGGCGCCTGACCAGGCTCAGCGATGGGCCGATCGTGGAAGGTGCCGTGCTCGCGGCCGTGGAGGCGGCTTGCGGGGCCTCGGTCGATGCTGTCCGGTCCGTGGCTGATCGTGCCGCGCTGGCGCCGAAGCTCCCCGCGGGGCCCGCCCTGCCCGACGGTTCGGCGTCGTGACGGGCACCGGGCGGTCGAACGTCGGGCCGGGCACGCCGCCTGGCGGGTCGGGTACGTGGCCTTGCGGGTCGGGCGCGCGCCGGGGATGAGCGCGAACTGGGCACGGGCGTGGCTGCGTGCCAGCGCCGCCGCGGTCCATCGGGAGAGCGCGTGGCTCACGGGTCTCGACGCCGCGATCGGCGACGGTGATCACGGCATCAACCTGGACCGCGGGTTCGGGCAGGTGGTCGCGCGCCTGGACGCCGGGGACCCGCCCGCGGCGACGGCCGGCGCGCTCCTCGCCCAGGCCGGCCGCGTGATCCTCGGGTCGGTCGGCGGGGCGAGCGGCGCCCTGTATGGCCGGGCATTCCAGCGCGCGGGCGAATCTCTCGACGCGCCGAACGGTCCGGTCTCGCCGGCGGGAGCCCTCCCGGGGCAGGATCCCACCGTCTGGACCTTGGTCCGTGCCCTGGGGGCCGCGACGGACGCCATCGCAGCCCTGGGCCGCTCGGGCCCGGGGGACAAAACCATGCTCGACGCGCTCCTTCCGGCCGTCGCTGCGCTGCGCACGTCCGCGCTCGCGGGGCACGATCTCCCCGATGCCCTGCGGCAGGCTGCCGAGGCGGCGGAGCGGGGCCTGGAGGCCACGCGGCCGCTCGTCGCACGCCGGGGCAGGGCGAGCTACCTGGGTGAGCGGTCCGCGGGCCACCTGGATCCCGGTGCGGCATCCAGCCTGCTGCTCGTGCGCGCGCTCGCCGAGACGATCGCCGATCGCTGACCGCAGGCGCGGCGGTCCCGGGCCACGGCGTCCCAGGGAAGTGCGCCACGAGGACCCCGCACCGGCCGGCGCTGCGGCGGGACGAGCCGCGGCCGGCCTCCCTCCGCGATTTCGACGATGTCTAGAGATTTGACGGCCGCATCCCGCCGTAGATTGACCGCGATACGAGCGGAGGACGGCGCCGGCGGCTGGCGCGTGCGCCGGGGGAGGTACCGCCCGCTCAGCGGCTGGAAAGGAGGGTGTCAGGAAGGGGCTTCGCTTCGTGCGACCTCGACCAGGGGTCTGGCGGGCTCCGCAGCCGGTCGCCGCGACCGCAGCCATGGGACCCGGATCCCCGGTCGCGGTACCGCCGTAACCATCCCACTAATGAGGGAGTACACACGGGATGACAGCTGAGAAGTTCCTTGCCGAGGTGTTCGGCACGGGGATCCTGATCCTCCTGGGCGACGGCGTGGTCGCCGCTGTCCTGCTCTCCAAGTCGAAGGCCCAGAACTCGGGCTGGATCGTCATAACCATGGCATGGGCCATGGCGGTGTTCATGGGCATCGCCGTCGCCGGGCCGATGTCCGGCGCGCACATCAACCCCGCCTACACCTTCGGCCTCGCGGTCCTGCACACGATGAACAGCGGTGCCGGCATCCCCTGGGACCAGGTCCCCGGCTACTGGGTCGCCGAGATGCTCGGCGCGTTCATCGGCGCGTGCCTGGTGGCTCTGCACTACTGGGACCACTTCAAGGCGACGGAAGACGCCAACCTCAAGCTGGCTGTGTTCAGCACCGCGCCGAACATCCGCAACTACGGGCTGAACCTGATCTCGGAGATCATCGGCACCTTCGTGCTGATGTTCGTGATCCTCGCCTTCGGCCAGCCGCACTCCCCGGCGTCGACGTTCGGCGCGCTCAACGTGGCCCTGCTCGTCCTGGTCATCGGCCTGTCGCTGGGCGGCACGACCGGGTACGCCATCAACCCCGCCCGCGACCTCGGCCCCCGCATCGCCCACTGGGTGCTGCCCATCCCGGGCAAGCGCGACTCCGACTGGGCCTACTCGTGGGTCCCCGTCGTGGGTCCGCTGATCGGCGCGGCGCTCGCATCCATCGTGTACTACGTGTTCTTCACGCAGTTCATCGTGAAGGCCATTCCGGCCTGACGGTCGGCGTCGCTTCGATTGCACAGGGTCACAGGCTGATCCGGTCGGGAATCCGCCTGCTGCCGGCCGCCTGACGCGCGCACTGCAGCAGGCGGAGCCCGGGCGCTATCTCGGGAGACGCCATGAAGAAGCTCATCAACACCCCTGAACAGGCAGTCGACGAAGAGCTGGCCGGGATGGTGGCCGCGCATGGCGACCTCATCCGGGTCATCGAGCCCAACGTCGTCGTGCGGAAGGACGCCCCCCGCAAGGGCAAGGTCGGCGTGATCTCCGGCGGTGGCTCCGGCCACGAGCCGATGCACGGCGGCTACGTGGGCATGGGCATGCTCGACGCGGCCTGCCCGGGCGCGGTCTTCACCTCGCCCGTCCCCGACCAGATGCTCGAGGCCACCAAGGCCGTCAGCGGCGGGGCGGGCGTGCTCCACATCGTCAAGAACTACACCGGCGACATCATGAACTTCGAGCTCGCCGCCGAACTGGCCCGGGCCGAGGGGATCGACGTCGCCTCCGTCGTGATCGCCGACGACGTGGCGGTCAAGGACTCGCTCT
>JAJYJR010000860.1 GCA_021789355.1 Chloroflexota bacterium
CGGCCGGACGCGGGACGCGGCCACCGCGGGCCCGAGCGAGCGATCCCGCCGAGGCGGCCTTCCTCGCCGTGGGTCCCGGCGCCGAGCGCTGGCTCCTCGAAGCCGCCGCCGCGGGCAGCGTGCGGATCCGCACGAAGATGACCCGCGCGGTCGAGCTCGCCGCGCTGGTGGGCCGAGGGCGCGTCGATGCCGCGCTCGCGGAGGCGGCGCTCGCCGGTCGCTTCGCCGAGGGTGACCTCGCCGCCGTGCTCGACCACTGGGCGCATCGCGAACCCGCGGGTGCCACGGTGCGGGCCGATGAGGCCCACTCCGCACAGCCCGGGACGGGCGCCTGGGCGGGCTTCGGACGATGAACCCGCCCGAGGCACCGGCCCTGCCGGCCGAGCTCACCGCGCTGCTCCATCGCCTGCGCCTGCCCTATGTGCGCCGCGCGGCGCCGGAGGTCCTCGCCACCGCGCGGGCCCAGCGCTGGGAGCCCGCCGAGGTGCTGCGCGTCCTGCTCGCCGAGGAGGCCACCGGACGCGACGAGGCGACGCGGGCGATGCGCCGGCGGGCCGCCGGGTTCCCCGCCGGCAAGACGCTCGAGAGCTGGCGGGAGGCCGAGTCGGCCATCCCGCTCCCGACCCAGCGCGCCCTGCGCACGCTCGAGTGGCTGGGCCGGGCCGAGAACCTGGTCCTGGCGGGACCGTCGGGGACCGGCAAGAGCCACTACGTCGAGGGCCTCGCCCATCTCGCCATCGAGGCCGGCCAACGGGTGAGCTGGTTCACCCTCGAGTCGCTCACCGCGACGCTCGGGCGGGCCAAGGTCGATGGCTCGGTGGCCCGGGTGGTGGCCCGCATCTGCCGATCCGAGCTCATCGTGGTCGACGACATCGGCATGCTCCCCGCCGGGCTCGAGGCCGCCGAGGCGTTCTACCGGGTGGTCGATGCCGCCTACGAGCGCCGCAGCGTGGCGGTGACCAGCAACCTCCATCCGTCCGGCTTCGACACGATCATGCCCAAGACCCTCGCCACCGCCACCGTCGATCGGCTCCTCCACCACGCCCACGTCGTGCTCACCGAGGGCGCCAGCTACCGGCTCGCCGAGGCCACCGCCGGGAAGGGGGTGGTGCCGCTGGCCTGACCATCGGAGGAGATCAGCTGTCCGTCCGCATGGAGATCACGTGTCCGCCGCGCGGGAGGCCAGCTGTCCGCCTACCGGGAAGTCCCGCTGTCCCTTGACACCGGGAAGGGCGATGCCTTACGCGTTTGGCGTGGCCCAGGAGCCTCGTCGTCCCGGTTACCAGTCATGCCTCATCCCGGTCCTGCCTCGTGCCGCGTGCGGTCCGACGTACATCGGCGAGTGCTCAGCACGCCCGCGACGTTCAGGCCCGATCATCGGGTGACGGCCCGTAGACGGGGCCGACCTCGGCCGCCCGGAGCGCACGCTCGCTCTGTGCGACGGTGAGCAGCAGGGCGGCGACGGCCGCGTCGATCAGTGCGAACAGACGTCGATCCCGAGCACCATCGTTGAGCACCGGGCGACAGCGTCGGGGTCGGACAGGCCAGCGTCTCGGGCAGCCGCGAGGAAGCGGCGTACGGCGTGGAAGAGGAACGTGCCCGAGCCGCACGCCGGGTCGAGCACGCGCTGCTCGAGCGGATCGGTGACGGCTCTCGCGCAGACCCGTTCAGCCAGCCAGTCGGGCGTGTAGTACTCGCCGAGATCGTGTCGCTGGGCGGGGTCGACCAGCGACTCGTAGAGGCCGCGGAGGACGTCGGTCTCCACATCGGCGAGGCGGAACCGCGAGGCCTGCTGAGCGATCCGCTCGACGAGCTCAGATCCGCCCGGCGCGTCGAGCACCCAGTCGAAGAAGTCGCTCTCGACGGCCCCGTGGATGCCGGCCGCGCTGAACGCGTTCCCCGCGAGCAGCTCCGCCGCGTGCCCCGGCGCCACGCCGAGGACGCGGGCGGCCATGGTCTTGGCGACGATCGTGAGGAACGTGTGCTGGAAGAAGAGGTCGTCCTGATCGACGCTCGTGCCGTAGACGCGGGCGAGCAGGTCCGACCACAGCTGTCGCCGGAGCCGGACGTCGGGCTGCTCGCCGATCTCCGTCCAGAGTGCGCCCATCGTGGCACGTGCTCGCTCGTAGGCCAGGCTATCTCGGCCGAGCTCACGGCGGATGGCCTCCGGCGTGGGATCGAGATCGGCGCGGATCGAGACCGCGGTATCGAGCCACGCGAGGAGCTCGCCGCGTCGCTCTTTCGTGAGCGAGAGCCCGGGAAGCCGGACCAGCCGGCCGCGGCGGAGCTCGTACGGCGCGAACTCCGCGCCGTCTGTGGCGATGCCGATGAACTGCAGGCCGCTCTGCCGCTCGCGATCGGCGAGGTAGCGGGAGAGCTCATCCTCCGCATCGCCGCGCTCCCTGCGCAGGTCGCGCTTGAACTCGAACACCGTCTGGCCGAGCAGAGCGTCGGCGCGCCCGCGCACCTCCGGCAACGGCCGCTCGAAATCGACGTCGCGGCTGGGGATGCCGAGGCCGTTGACGAGAAGCTCGAGCGTGAGCGCGCGGACCTTCTCGTGCCCCGGTCGCGTCGCCAGCTCGGCCAGGATGTCGTGGAGTCGCTCGGTCGAGCGTCACCGCTCCCTCCTCGACAGCCTGGCCTCCGGCCCTCCAAACCAGGTCTCTGGGCGCGTGGGGGCCCACACCCATTGTATGGGGATGGCGACGCCGCAGAAGGTGGGTGAGCCGATCGCGCCCGCCGCGTTGACCGAGCTTCGGCAGCTGGCTGTCGGGCCGCCTCGTTCGGCCGCGCCTGACCGCGGAGGAGGCGGTCGGCGGCCCCGGTCAACAGGCCTACCTATCCCGTCGCTGGATTTTCGCGCCT
>JAJYJR010000861.1 GCA_021789355.1 Chloroflexota bacterium
GCCCGGAGGGACGGGACCTGATCCTCGCGTACCTCGACCACATCGCCGAGAGCCTGCTGCTCCTGACCGAGCGCGCTGGCGCACCGGACCTGCGGCGGCGGGCAGAATACGAGCGGCTGCACGAGCAGTCTGCTCCCCAGCGCGGAGGTGTTCAGTAGCTTCCATCGTCGACTCGTCGGGTGAGCTGACCTACGCTCGCCTCGGCCCCATCAGCCGCGTCGAGAAGGGACCCGACGGCAGCGTCTACGTCTACGGACTCGCCACCGACGGGACGGTGGACTCGGACGATCAGATCGTCGACCCCGACTTCGCGAACCGCGCGATGGCCAAGTGGTTCGCGACCCGCGCGAACGTCCGCGAGATGCACCAGCCGAGCGCGGTCGGCAAGGGCGTCC
This sequence comes from Chloroflexota bacterium, assembly GCA_021789355.1. Next base: position 396 of record JAJYJR010000861.1, read on the forward strand.
AGCTCGTGTCCGAGCCGGACGGCCAGTACGTCAAGTCGAAGGTCGTGGACCCCGTGGCCGTGCGGAAGGTCCTCGACGACATCTACAGCGACTACAGCGTGGGGATTGCGCGCCCCCACATCGTCCGCGATCCGCGGGCGCGCAACGGCCGCATCATCGACGGGGAGATCGTCGAGCTGTCACTGGTCGACCGCGGTGCGAACTACAACGCGCACTTCGCCATCGCCAAGCGCGCCAAGGGCGGGGGCGTCCAGTACGTCGGGCAGGAGGTCATCGTGGGGGCCTTCGTCGAGCCCGACGCCGTGAAGCAGGGGACGTTCACCCACAGCCACATGCACATGGGGCCGAACGGCATCCCGCACAAGCATCCCCACACGCACAGCGCGGCGACGCCGCCGCACGACGAGTTCCACGAGGGGCAGCCCCACGCCCACAGCCATCAGGAGGAGTCAGTGACCGATGCCAAGCCGGACGCGCAGGAGCAGGGCCTGACCCCCTCCGACGCAGCGAAGGCCGCCAAGTGCGGGAAGTGCGGCGGGACCGCCTTCACCGACGGCAAGTGCGACAAGTGCGGCGCGGCCATGCCGGCCGCGAAGGGCGCGGACCTGTCCGACGTGGCAGACGACGTGCAGGACCTCGTGGAGGACGCCCAGCAGCTCGCGCAGGACGCGGGCGACGTCTCGGGCGCGGACGACGACGGGGACAAGGCCGCCGCCCCGGAGGCGCCGCCCGCCGAGGACGGCAAGAAGCCCCCGTTCGAGGGTGCCGCGCCGCCGTTCGGCAAGAAGCCCCCCAAGAAGCCGAAGGGCCGCAAGGTCGCCAACGAGCCGTCGATGGGTCCGCCCAGCGGCCCCGGCCCGGCGATCCCGAGCGCCAAGAAGGCGGCGGACGAGAAGCCCGACCCCAACGTCGGCGGCGGGACGGTCCGCAGCGAGATCCCCAAGAAGGACTTCGTGTTCCCCGAGGACGCGCCGGACGGCGGCTTCCCGATCCACAGCCCCGGCGACGTGTCGGACGCGGTGTCGTCGTGGGGCCGCTACAAGGGCGACAGGACGTTCGCGCAGTTCCAGAAGCGCCTGACGGCCATCGCCGAGCGCAAGGGGGACGCATTCGTGGCCGAGCTGCCGCAGTCGTGGAAGGACGAGAAGGAGGGCAAGCGCGCGGCCAAGGCGGCCGCCAAGCTGGCGAAGGCGGAGCTGCGGTCGCAGGTCCAGCTCAAGGTCGAGCGGGAGCGGCTGCTGGGCAAGGGTGCCGGGCCGATGCTCCGGCCGAGCGCGATGGCCGCGCTGCCGAAGGCCGTCCGCCGGGCGCACGACGCCGCCTGCCCGGCGTACCCCACCGAGGCGCTGCTGGAGGTGTACCCCAGCATCGCCAAGAACGGGGTCGCCGCGGCGATGGGGCCGATGGCCCAGCAGGCGATCTACTCGATGCTCGCCAACGAGGTGCAGGAGGACGGCGGCTCGGGCAAGGACTCGTTCGAGGTCCACAAGCTCGCGAAGGCGTACCACGCGCTGTGCGTGGTACTGGACGCCGAGCAGCAGCAGGCGGCCCCCGACCTCGACATCGCGGCGGCGTTCCTCTCCGCCCGCGCGGAGGCGCACGACGCGTTCAAGCAGGCCAACGCGGACGCGATGGGTCCGGGCGGCGAGGGACCGACCATCCCCAAGCCGACCGACCCGCCGAGCCCCGGCCAGTACCGGCGCCCGTACATCACGACGGGCACGGCCGCTGCCACGGCGGAGGAGCGCGACGTCCCCGTCACCTCGCCGAACCGCCCGGTCGATGCCGGGCAGTTCGACCGCGGCCCGCTCACGGACGGGCAGGAGCGGTCGTTCGCCGACAAGATGCGCGACTTCCACGACGCGCTCGTCACCGCCATGCCGGACCTCTGCCGCATGGACGCGCCGGCCCCGCCCTACGGGACGGGCGACCGCGCGTACCTCGCGCCCGACCCGTCCGGCTGGTTCGGCGACACGCGCCAGCCCGCGCAGTCCTTCGTGCGGCCGCCCAGCATCGGCAGCATCGACAACGGGCAGGGCAACCTGCCCAAGCCCATCACCATCCCCGCCTCGGCCCCGGCCCCCGGGGAGAAGCACGCCGGAGTGACGGAGGTCGCCCCGGCCGCCGAGGCCGTCATCACGCAGATCACACGGGCCGACATCGACGCGGCGGTCGGCAAGGCCGTCGCGCCGTGGATCGGCAAGGTCGACTCGCTCCAGCGTCTGGTCGACGAGATGGCCGGGCAGGGAGACCCCGCGCAGCGTGCCGCCCGCGGCACGGCGAGGTTCCTCGGCAAGGCGGCCAACCTCGGCCCCAGCGCGAAGGAGGCTCGGCGGCAGGCCGAGCAGGAGCGCAGGAAGGCCGAGGACGTCGAGTACTGGCGCGGCGTGGCCCTCGCGGGCGCGTCGGACCAGCGCGCGCGCGCCATCCGCAAGCTCGCGAGGCTCGGCGTCGACGTCGACCAGATC
>JAJYJR010000076.1 GCA_021789355.1 Chloroflexota bacterium
GTACCGTGCCATCGCGGCGTACCTCTCTTCCGTGAGTTGACTGCTCATCGGAAGCGTACGCCGCGCCCTCACCCGCTCAGGTCGGGTTCGAGCGCGACGCGGTTTCCACACATCGTGACGTTAGCTCTGCCCCCCGGGCTCGTCCCTCGGTCCACTGCGGAGGGAGACGAACATCGTGTTGAGTACCGGACGGGCCGACGGCTCGGTGAGGTAGAGCCGGATCGCATGCGCCGAGGCTCCGAATAGGCGGCGAAGCCCGACCCACCGGAACCGGTCGCGGATCTCGTGGGCCGGTTCGATCCGGTACGTCCGGACGACGCGCTCGTTCAGTCCCGACCCAGCCCACAGCGCCCGCCAGGCGGGGCGAGTCACCATCGCGCTCCCGATCTGGCGCGCCAGCCCGGCGACCCGCGGCGACGGCGTCTCGGTCAGCAGGAACCCCTCGTTGAGCCCGACGTATCCGCCGGGCTTCGTCACCCGGACCATCTCGGCGATCGCCCGCTCCTTGTCGACGACGAAGGCGAGGACCGACTCGGCGATCACGGCATCGAACCGATCGTCCTCGAACGGCAGGCTGAGGACGTCGGCCACGACGAAGCTGACGCGGTCACCGACGCCCTCCTCGCGGACCCGCTGGCGTGCCCAGTCGATCATCCGGGGCGAGCGGTCCACGCCGACGACATCGCAGTCACCCGCACGCGCGATGCAGGCGGGTCCGACGCCGATGCCGCACCCGACGTCGAGTATCTCGCGGGCCTCCGCAACGTGGCAGAGCCCCAGGAGCCTCCGGGTCGCCGGGAGCCCTCCAAGATGCACCGAGATGCCGACGCGGGCCTGCTGGTCGAGGAACGAACCCGTCATGCGGACCCACCTCCATCCCGGAGCGGGATCCCAGGCGCCACGGGTCCCCGCCGCTGTGGCCGCCGACCCGCGGGGACGGCGGGTGCCGAGGAGCTCTCACGCTCAAGAAGAGCGTGGTGCGACGGCCGCGGGCGGGCCAGAGGCGTAAGTCGCCAAGTCGGCCAAGGCTTGAATCGACCGAGGATGAAGTCCCTGGACCGACCACCGCGGACCTCACCCGTCGAGCACTCGATCGGCAACGCCACACAGGGGGCCCGATTCACGACCGATGCCTCTCGCCATCCCCAAGCGGCGCGCGGCAGCATCCGCCCCGGAGGTGAGGAAGGGCGAATGTCTCGATATCTGCAGTGGTCCCGGACGGAGCACCGCGAGCCCACGAGGGTCGCGGCCATGCTCTCTGTTGGCCCTGTCTTCCTGGCCCTGCTCCCGGGCCTGGTGGCGGGGATCGGCCCACGCCTCGACCGTCGATTCGGGCTGCCGCCCCTCCGGATCGGATCGGTGGGCCGCATCCTTGGCGGGTTGATGACGGCCGCGGGGTTCTCCCTCGGCTTCTGGTCGGTCTACGTCCAGCTGGATCGCGGCCGAGGCACGCCGCTGCCGGTGATGCCCACCCAGGAGCTTCTCACCGACGGTCCGTTCCGCTACTGCCGCAACCCGATGACGCTGGGAGCCATCCTGGCCTACCTCGGCGTCGCGCTCGCCGCGAGGACCACCGCGGGCATGGCTCTCGTCCTCTCCTTCGCCGCCTCCCTGCTGGTGTACCTCAAGCGCCTCGAGGAGGGGGAGCTGGCCGAGAGATTCGGCGACGCATACCTCGCGTACAAGCGGGACACGCCCTTCATCGTCCCCAGGCTCTCGAAGCGCAGTTGACGGCCGGTGGCGCCACCTTCGAACTGCTCTACGCGCTCCCGGCTGCTTCGGCGAATCCACGCTCGGGCGCCACCCAAGGGCAGGGCGGGTCAAGATTCAGACCGGCGACCCTGTCGATTTCGTGGCTGGCCGTTCGTCTCATTGCGTAATCGCCTGGCAGTGACGAGGAGGAAGCGATGCAGTACGTCATGCTGATCTACCAGGGCAGCGCGCTCGAGCGACAGGCCGCGCTCCCCGAGGAGGAGCAGAAGAAGGTCTACGCCGACTACCAGGGGATCAACCAGACGCCGGGCGTCACTCCCGGGCTGCCGATGGGCCTCCCCCAGAATGCGACCACAGTCCGCGTCGAGGGCGGCAAGACCCTGACCACCGACGGCCCGTTCGTCGGGATGAAGGAGGCCGTCGGCGGGTTCTTCGTCCTCGAGGCCGACGACCTGGACGCTGCGATCGAGGTGGCCGCCCGCGTCCCAGCAGCACGCTATGGTGGCGCTGTCGAGATTCGACCCTCGGAGACCTATTGGTAGCGACGCTCGATCAGGTCTTCCGCGAGGAGTGGGGCCGCGTCCTCGCCACCCTGATCGGCTTCCTCGGCGATGTCGACCTGGCCGAGGAAGCCGCGCAGGAGGCGTTCACCATCGCCGCCGAGCGGTGGCCGCGCGATGGCCTCCCTGGCAACCCGCGCGCCTGGCTGATGACGACGGCGCGGAACCGAGCGACGGACCGCATCCGCCGCGACCGGGCGCTCGCCGCGAAGTCTGCCCTGCTTGTCGCAGACCCTCGGGCTGACGTGCCAGTGAGCGCCACGAGCTTCCCCGATGAGCGCCTGGAGCTCATCTTCACCTGTTGCCACCCGGCGCTGGCGGTCGAGGCGCAGGTGGCGTTGACCCTGCGCGCCGTTGGCGGGCTCACCACCGACCAGATCGCCCGCGCCTTCCTCGTGCCGGAGCCCACGATGGCGCAGCGGCTGGTGCGGGCCAAGCGCAAGATCAGGGCAGCCGGAATCCCCTTCCGGGTGCCCCCCGCTCACCTGCTCCGCGAGCGCCTCGACGCCGTGCTGGCCGTCGTGTACCTCATCTTCAACGAGGGCTACAGCGGCCGCGACGAGCTCGCAGCAGAGGCGATCTGGCTGGGACGCGCGCTCGCCGAACTGGTTCCGGACGACCCTGAAGTGCACGGGCTGCTGGCGATGATGCTCCTGCACGACTCCCGTCGCGAGGCGCGCTTCCGCGATGGCGAGCTCGTGCTGCTGGAGGACCAGGATCGGTCGCGCTGGAACGCGGCGCTGATCGCCGACGGGCGCGCCGAACTCGGCCGCGCGCTCGGGCTCGGCGGAAGCGGGCCGTACGTGCTCCAGGCCACGATCGCCTCGCTGCACGCCGAGACCCCGTGCGACTGGGTGAAGCTGGCAGGACTCTACGGCGAGCTCGTCCGCCTGACCGGCTCGCCGGTCGTGGAGCTGAACCGGGCCATCGCCATCGCCGAGACCGACGGCCCCGAGGCTGGCCTGCGCATCGTCGACGAACTCGATCTCGACGACTTCCGCTACCTGCACTCGACCAGGGCCGAGCTCCTGCGACGCCTCGGGCGAACCGCCGAGGCGCGCGACGCCTACCGACGGGCGCGGGAACTCACCGGCGACGGCGCCGAGCGGCGCTTCCTCGACCGCCGACTTGCGGAACTGGCGGGCACTCCAGGTCCGGGCTGGTTGCGCGGGACCTCGTCGAGCCGGCCGGCCGGGCGCGTGCCTTCGGGTTGATGCCGGGCGGGAGTGTCGGCGGGACCTCTGACGGAAGGACGACGCCGTCGGCTACGTCTTCGCCGCCCTTGCGAACAGCGTCGTCTTGTCGCGCCAGACGGACACCTGCGGGAAGCCGGCCTTGTCCATCAGGCCGCGAAACTCGTCCGCGGTCCAGGTGTGCAGCCCCCACTTCCGCTCCGCCTTGCGGGCCGTCTCCGCATCCGGCTGGAGGTCGATGCTGAGCACCAGCCGGCCGCCTGGACGCATGACCCGGTGCATCTCCTGCATCGAGCGGAGAGGCTCTGCGCAGCAGCCGATGCAGTTGCAGGTGACCGCACTGAAGGTGCCATCCGCCCAGGGCAGGGCCGCAGAGTCGCCTTGCACGATCTCGGCGGTCCCTGCCCGGATCCGCTCGCGGTTCTGTCGTCGGGCAATCCGGACCTGGACATCGGAGTGGTCCAGCCCCGCGATGCGGCGCACGTGCGCGGCGTACTTGTGCAGGAACGCCCCCGAGCCGCAGGCGACGTCCAGGACATCGTCGTCAGGCTGCATCTCAAGCAACCGCGCGACCCTTGCATGCAGGGATCGGAACATCAGCGGCATGGTCCATGCGACCAGCCAACCGAGGGGGCCGCTTGGCTTGACGCCCTGAGAGACCAGCACCTGTGTCACACCCATCGTCCGCTCCTCGGGCCAGCGGCTGGCCTGGTCGCTGCCCCGCCGTGGGCATCGGGGCGGGCCCTGGCGGCGCCGGTGTCGGTCGGTGTCGCCTTCATCGCCGTGCTTCTTCCATGCTCCTCAGCCGGCAGTGTCCGCCCCGCCATCGATGGCCGCCAGAGGCGACCGGCCTGATCTTGCATCGCCGCCCTCGGTCGTCCGGACGCGGCGATCCCGCGGTCCTTCGCCCGCCTCAGCTGCCAGAGAGGCCGTCGGTCTCGAGCGCCCGAAGGATGTCGGCGATCCGTCCCTCGTCCCAGACGACCGTGGGATCGGGCTCGAAGAGGGCCTGGGCGATGCTCGCGATGGCGAACGCGGGCAGCGACCAGTCCGCCGCCTGCGTGGCTCCGAACGGCCTCGCGCGGATGCGGCGTGTGGCGGTGTCGGGATTCGCGAGGGACATGATGACGAGGCCCCGCAGGTCGGCGCTGGCCATGCTCGCGAACGTCTCGAACGTCGTCTGGAGCTCGGGGCGGAGGCGATAGCCGAGAAGGCCGCTGAGGCGCCGCCACCCCGCCGCGATGCGGTCCACGAAGTCGCCCTCGGCCTGCGCGAGGGCGACCTGCAGGTCGCTGCGGAGCGCCTCGTCGGCCACGCTGAGGAAGGTCGCGTGGAGGGCCAGGTACGTCCGCCATTCGGTCGAGCCGTACATCGTCTCGAAGTCGTGCAGTGCCCCCAGGCGGATCAGCTCGAGGAGGAGGTCATGGCGGAGATCGGGCGCCCTCAACCAGTCCAGGTGCTCGAGCACGATCCGCCTGATCTCGGGGATGGCCGTCTCCTCACTCGAGATCGCCGCAGGCGTGGTCGCCCTGGCCAGCTCCTTGAGCAGGTCGCTGAAGAAGAGGTCCTTGTACGGCCATCGGCGGTAGACGGTGCTCCGTGAGACGCGGGCGTCCCGGATGACGTCCTCGTAGCTGATGTGGTCGAGGCTGACGGTCAGTCCGGCCTGGTTGACCATGGCCGCCGCGGCCTGCAGCATCCGCCGTTCGGTCTCCTCGTCCGACAGCCGGGGCCGCCTCCGACCGAGACCCGCCGGGGCTTGCACCCTGGCTCTCACCCTGCTAACCTCCGGTAGACATGACATCCCAAGTACCGTGTTCTGTATCTCTCCAAAAGGGTAGCAGGCGGACTGGCAGGAAGGAAGTGGAATGAGCCGTCTCGGGCAATGGATCTATAGGAACGAGCGCTGGATGTACCAGGCTGGCCGGCCGAACCGCGTCGCGGCGATGCTCAACCGGGGCTGGGCAAGGATGGGGTCGCTGGGACTCGGACCGAAACGCCTGGTCACCCTCGAGGTTCCCGGCCGCCGAAGCGGCCGTTCCCTCTCGATCCCGCTCATCGTGGCGGACGTTGGCGGTGAGCGCTATCTCGTGGCGATGCTCGGCGAGCAGGCGAGCTGGGTGGCGAACGTGCGGGCAGCCGGCGGCCAGGCGGTCCTCCGCCGCGGACGCCGCGAGGACGTGTGCCTCGAGGAGGTGCGTCCGGGTGCCCGGGCGCCGATCCTTCGGCGGCACCTGCAGGTTGCGCCCGCGGCTCGCTCGTTCGTCCCGGTCGACCACCGGGCCCCGGCCGCCGAGTTCGACCGAATCGCGGCGGCGTTCCCGGTCTTCCGAATCAGACCCGACCGCGAGGGTCAGCGATGACGATCGAGGCGGAGCTCGATACGAGGACCGGCAGCGCGCCCGACATCGCACGGCGCACCCGTCACCGGGGCCGGTGGATCGTCGTGAGCGTGGTCGTGATCCTCGTCCTCGTCGGCGTGGCTGTCGGCATCTACACCAACTTCTCGGCCGAACCTCCGCTGGCGCTGCCCACCACTGCCGCCGGCGCGCCCGTCGGGTCGCCCGACGGCACCTGGATGGTCGCGGCCGGATCGGTCGCGGGCTACCGGATCCAGCAGACCGTCCTCGGCTTGAGTGGGGATGTCGTCGGGAGGACGAAGGACGTCACCGGCACCATCGTCGTCGCCAACGACGTCGTCGACAGCGGAACGTTCAGCATCGACCTCACCACCGTCACCGCAGCCGGCAAGGTGCAGCCACAATTCGCGACCAGCCTCGACACTCGCGACCATCCACGTGCGACGTTCACGCTGGCTCGACCGATCACCCTGGGCCCGGCTTTCGCCTCGGGTGAGAGCATCGCCGCGACAGCCACGGGCCAACTCGCCCTGAACGGGACCTCGCGCCCCGTCACCGCCAGGATCTCGGCGCGCCGCGACGGCTCGACCCTGGAAGTCGTCGGGTCGATCCCCGTCGCATTCTCCGACTGGGGCATCCGGGGCCCAACCGGGTACGGCGCCCTGGGCTCGCTCGCCGATCACGGCGTGGCAGAGTTCCTCCTCATCCTGCACCGCGCGTGACGCCTGCAGGCGGGCCGGCCACGCAAGCCCCAGCGGTCGTCCCCGACGGCCGACGCGGTCGTCGGGGGGACATACCCGGCGCGATCGCCAGACGCGATCGGCTACCGGGCTTCGCTGGCCAGCAGGCCGGCCTCCAGCTGCTCGGCCTCCAGTTCGTCGTGAACGTAGCGCCCGCCGCGCAGCCAGGAGGCGGTGGCCGCCACGAGGAAGATGACGATCGAGAAGATCGAGACGACCACCACCCCGTCGTGGAACGGCCCGGCGATCAACGAGGGGAAGAAGCTCGTGCTGACGAGCCGTGTTGCGTCGGCCGACGGCAGCGCGGCCAGGACCGTCGGGCCGAGCAGCGTCCGCAGCGGGTTGTAGCCGAGGAAAGCGGCGAACAGGTAACCCACCGCGGGGAGGTGCGAGAGGGTCGTCGCCAAGCCCCCTGCGACGTGGTTGGCGGTCAAACCCCGGTACATGGCGCCCGGCACGTTGGCGGAGAGACCGCCGATCATCAGGGTAAAGAAGACGCCGATCGAGAGCGGCATGCCGGTGTTCTGGAACGTGGCGCGCATCCCCGACGCGGCACCCCGGTACCCGGGCGGCACGCTGTTCATGATCGCCGCCGTATTGGGGGAGGCGAACATCCCGAAGGCCACGCCGTTGAGCAGGATGACAGCCGCGAACGCCGGGTAGCTGAAGTCCGCGGGCAAGGCCATCAGCAGGACGAAGGTGAGGGCGGCCAGGAGCATGCCGCCGGTGGCGAAGGGTCGCGCGCCGTAGCGATCCGAGAGCCACCCGGAGACCGGTCCGGCGATCACGAAGCCCACCGTCAGGGGCAGCATGTAGATGCCGGCCCAGAGCGGCGTCTGCTCGAAGGAGTAACCGTGCAGAGGGAGCCAGATCCCCTGCAGCCACATGATCAGCAGGAACTGCAAGCCGCCCAGTCCGATGGCGCTCAGGAGGCCGGCCAGGTTGCCGGCGCTGAAGGCCCGGATGCTGAAGAGTTCTAGGTTGAACATGGGGGCCTGCACGCGACGCTCGATCGCCACGAACGCGACGAGGAGCACGACCCCGGCCGCGATCGCGGCAATCACCAGCGGGTTGCCCCAGCCCATCGGCGAGGCTCCGTACGGCGCGATGCCGTAGGTAATGCCGACCAGGAGAAGGCCCAGGCCGACGGCGAACGTTGCGTTGCCCGCCCAGTCGATGCGGGCGGCGTGTCGCTCTCCGAGCTCGCGCAGGGCGAGGTACGCCCAGATCGTTCCCACGATCCCGACCGGGACATTGAGCAGGAAGACCCACCGCCAGTCCACTGCGGCGAGGACGCCGCCCAGGATCAGCCCGACGAAGGAGCCGGCCTGGAACGCGATCTGGTTGACACCCAGGGCCATGCCGCGCTGGTGGGAGGGGAAGGCATCGGTGAGGATGGCGGCGGAGTTGGCCATCAGCAACGCGCCCCCGACCGCCTGCACCATGCGCATCACGATGATCTCGATGGCGCCGGCCGCCCCCGTGCTCCAGGTCGCCGACAGCCCGATCGAGCCCACGGTGAAGATCACGAAGCCCAGGTTGTACATGCGCACACGGCCGAAGATGTCGCCGACCCGGCCGAGCGTGACGACGACCACGGCCGTCACGAGCAGGTAGCCCATGAGGACCCAGAGAAGGTACGAGAAGTTGGCCGGGTCCAACGGATCGAGGTGGATACCCCGGAAGATCGCGGGCAAGGCGATGATCAGGCTCGTGGCGTTGATCGCGGCCATCAAGCCACCGAGCGTCGTGTTGGAGAGGGCGATCCACTTGTAGTCCAGGCGCGCGAGGCCCGGATGGCGCGGCGACGCGTTCATCACCGCGCACTCACCGCGCTCTGGACCGATCCCCTGTCGGTGTGGGTACGGCGGCCAGCCGTGGCGACCGACCCGGTCGTTGCGACCGACCCGGCGCTCGGCTCCGATGCCAAAGCCGCCTCCTCGTCCGAGGCTTCACCCGGCCGATTCTCCAGCATCCGCTCGAGCAGGGTGGCGAGGAGCAGGCGCTCGCCGATCGCAAGGCGCTCGACGCGACGCACGAGCCCGCTTGACTCGAAGAGTGCTCGATCTCCGAGTGCTTCGTGCCCGCGGTCGGTCACCCGCAGCGTGGTCATGCGCCGGTCGGCAGGATCGCTGCCGCGCGCGACGAGCCCCGCGGCCTCGAGCCGATCGACCAGGTTCGTCGCGCTGGAGGGCTTCACCGCGAGCGCGGCGCCCAGGCGACTGATCGGGACCTCGCCGAGGTCGCGCAGGACGCGCAGGGCATGCACGTCGCCGATTGCCACGCCGTGACGGTGGGCCAGCTCACGCTGCAACGGCTCCGCCGCCCCGATCGCTCGCAGGTAGGCTCGCAACACCCGGCGGGTATCGGGCGACCATTCGGACACTGAACACTCCAATCGTACGTACAATCGCGCGATCTGGAGTATAGTCGCCCGCCGGGCAGGCCGCAGAGATCCACGGTCGGGGTGACGACGTGCTCTGGCAGCGTCGATCGGAGGCTGGAACGGCCCGTTGAATCCGCCTCGGGCGCTGCAGCAGTTCGCGGACGGTTCCGCCTCCCGGCACAGACGGCCCTCGACCACCCGCGGGGAGGTCAACCAGCACCGGGCCCGGGATCGGCTCCTAGGCCTCGGCGATCACGCCGATCGAGACCCGGAAACCGGCGCGGCGCTGCAGCGGAGGCAGCAGCGTTTCCTGGCCGATCGGTGTCTCGCTCGGGAACCAGCGTGCCCATTCCTCGTTGAAGATGTCGAACTCCGCCGGGTCGCGCAGCGACCAGTTCGCCCAGACGACCTTCTCAAGGGAGCTCCCTGCCGCTTCGAGCTTCGCCTTCAGGTTGGTGAGGCACTGGCGTGCCTGTTCCCTGATGGTGGCGCCGACGACCCGGCCGGTCTCGGGATCGACCGGTCCCAGCGACGAGATGTAGACCATGCCGCCGGCGGTGACCACCCGGCCGCCACCGACCGCGGGTCGGGATGGATCCGCTGGCTGGAGTGCCTCGCCGACGACCCATCGCCCCTTGCCCTGGCGGGCCGGGCCCGGTCGTGTCGGGTCTTCGGGCGGGATGCCGAACTCGCCGGGCGGCAGGGCGATCCCGCTGGCCCTGAACTTCGCCATGAACGTCGGCCGGATCCCGGTCGGGGCGAGCCGGCCCTCGATCTTCCCGTCGCGGACGCCGGTCTGCTCGAAGGCGAAGATGTCCTGGAGGAGGATCTGGTCGTCCTCGATCCCGTAGACCTCCGTGATGTTGACGATCTTGCGAGAGCCGTCCTTGAGGCGGGCGGTGTGGACGATCACGTCGACGGCCGAGGCGATCTGTTCCCGGATCGCGTGCAGCGGCAGCTCGTAGCCGGTCATGAGCACCATGGTCTCGAGGCGGCGGAGCATGTCCGGCGGGCTGTTGGCATGGCCCGTGGAGAGCGAGCCCTCCTGGCCCGTGGTCATGGCCTGGAGCATATCCAGGGCCTCCCCCGAACGACACTCCCCGACGATGATCCGGTCCGGCCGCATGTGCAGCGCGTTCCGCATCAGATCGCGGATCGTGATCTCGCCCTCTCCCTCGAGGTTCTGCGGGCGCGACTCGAGCGTCACGACGTGCGACTGGCGCAGCTGCAGCTCGGCGGCATCCTCGATCGTGATGATCCGCTCGTCGTCGGGAATGAAGGACGAGAGGACGTTGAGGGTCGTCGTCTTGCCCGAGCCGGTTCCGCCCGACACGAAGAGGTTCAGGCGCGCCTGGACGCAGACCCTGAGGAACTCGAACATCTCGGCCGTCGCCGTGCCGAAGCCGATGAGGTCCTCCACGGTGAACGGCCTGGCCGCGAACTTGCGGACCGTGATCACCGGGCCGACCAGCGAGAGTGGCTCGATGACCGCGTTGACGCGCGAGCCGTCGGGAAGGCGAGCGTCGACCCGGGGGCTCGACTCGTCGATCCGCCGGCCCAGTGGAGCGATGATCCGGTCGATGATCCGCAGCACGTGGTCGTCGCTCATGAAGACGCTGTCGATGCGCTGGATCTTCCCGGCCCGCTCGACGTAGATGTGCTTGGGGCCGTTCACCATGATCTCGGTGATCGACTCGTCGAGAAGGAGCGGCTCGAGCGGCCCGAGGCCGGTGATCTCGTCGACCATCTCCTCGATCAGGTGCAGGCGCTCGTCCCGCGTCACCGCGAAACCGTGCTGGCTGATGACCCGGTCGACCAGCCCCTCGAGCTTGCTGCGGATGTCCGCCGTCGCGGCGCCCTCGAGCCCCGAGTCGAAGGCGCCGATCACCTCCTCCTGCAGGCGCAGCCTGAGGTCGTGCAGCAGCAGATCCCGATCCGGGCGGGCCTGCCCCGGACGAGCCGGCGCCGGAGCCCGCTGCGCCGGCGCCGGCTGCGCGCCCGCTGCTGCGGGCTCTGCATTCGGGAGAGCGGCTCCCTGTTGCGCCCGCTCGACCCGTCGGAGTAACGACATGACCGGCACCTACCTCGGGCCCGGCGTCATGGGTCCCTGCGTGGGTCGCCATCCGGGCCTGCACGAGCGAGAGCCAGGGGCCCCGCCCGCCCAGAGGATACCCCCGGCCGGGCCGCGGACAAGACCCGGGGAGCACCGGGAAGGTGCGTCGGGGCAACTCCATCGCCCTCGCCGTCCCGGGGGGGCGGCGCGGACGCGCCCGTGAGATCGGGGCGCGGTTCGGCCGGACGGGCCCGGCGACCCGGGCGGACCTGGACGGACTCGGGCGGATGCGGATCGAGCTTGAGCGCGCCACGCCGCCTGTCCGCCTCGGCCGCGGCCCTCAGGCAGCCCGCGTCCTCGCCGCGGGGTCAGACCTGCATGGCCCCCTCGCGTCGCTGGGGCTGCCAGCGGAGCAGCCGACGCTCGACGGTCGAGATGATCCACGACAGGAGCCAGGTCAGGGCCACCAGGAAGACCAGCGCCGCCCACAGCATGTTCGCGTCCAGCGTCGAGCTCGCGTACAGGATCAGCCAGCCGATGCCCTGGTTGGAGGCGATGAACTCGCCGAGCACGACACCGGTCATCGCGAACGGCACCCCGAGGCGGAGCCCGAGCAGGATGTCCGGCATGGCCGCCGGCAGGATGGTGCGCCGCAGGACCAGCCAGCGGGAGGCGCCCATGATCCGGACGATGTTCACGTACTCCTCGTTGACCTCGTAGACGCCCCGCAGCGTGTTGAAGAAGACCATGAAGAAGACCTCGCTGAACACGATCGCGAGACGAGACCACACGCCGATGCCGAGCGAGACGACGAACAGCGGCGCGATGGCGATCTTGGGCACGGAGGCGATGGCCAGGATGATCGGCTCGAAGACGCGCCGGAGGATGCGTGACCGCCCGAACGCGAAGCCCAGGAGGATGCCGACGCCCGAGCCGAGTAGGTACCCGGGCACGATGACCTCCAGGCTCGCGGCGAGATGGTCGTAGATCGTCCGGCCGTAGACCTTGTCGCCGGCGAGCATCCCGACGATCTGGCTGACGATCCTGCTCGGCTCTCCGAGCAGGATCGGGTTGACGAGCTGGCTCGCGGCCGCCGCCTGCCAGAGCCCCAGGAAGGCCAGCCCGGTCAGGGTCTGCAGCAGGACCGTCGCCCCCCGGCTCGCCGAGAAGCTCGTCCGGGCCGGGGAGTCGGCGGAACCGGCAGAGGCCGAGGGGGGCGAGCTCGCGCCGACCGGGTGCGAGCCGGTGCGGGCGCTCACGCGGCGGTCCCGGGGGCGGCGGGGGCGTCGGCCTGGGGCACCTGCTCCCGGCCCAGTATCTCCGAGCGGAAGCAGTCCCAGATCTCGGCGTAGGTCTCGGCGAAGCCCGGTTGCTCGTGGATCCGGAACACGTCCCGGGGCCGGTCGAGCGGGATCGGGAAGACCTGTTTGATCCGCCCGGGGTGCGCGCTCATGACGACGACCCGGTCGGACAGGGCGATCGCCTCGGTCAGGTCGTGGGTGATGAACAGGATTGTCTGGGCGCGCTGAGAGGAGAGCCGCAGCAGGTCGGCCTGGAGGACCATCCGGGTCTGGGCGTCGAGCGGTCCGAACGGCTCGTCCATGAGGATCACCGAGGGCTCGTAGATCATCGTCCGGATGATCGAGCCGCGCTTCTGCATGCCGCCCGAGAGCTGGTAGGGGAAGTGGTGCTCGAAGCCCTGGAGCCCGACCATGGCGATGTACTCGTCGGCCCGGGCGTGGCGCTCGGTGCTCGGCAGGCCCTTGATCTCGAGAGGGAACTCGACGTTCTGGCGGAGGGTCAGCCAGGGGTACAGGTTGCTGTCCTGGGTCACGTAGCCGACCGCGGTGTTGATGCCCCGGACGGGCCGGCCCAGGTAGCGGGTCTCGCCCACGCTCGGAGGCTCCAGGCCCGCGGCCAGCCGCAGGAGGGTCGTCTTGCCACAGCCCGAGGGCCCCACGACCGAGGTGAACTCGTGGCGTCGGACCGACAGCGAGACATCCTCGAGCGCGGTCACGAGCGCGCTGCCGCTGCGGAAGCGCTTGGTGACCCCGTCGTACTCGATCACCGTCTCCGGGTCAGCCGCGATGGCCATGGTCTCCTGCCGATCCGCGCCGGTGCCGCCGCGTCCTACCGGCCGCCGGATTCGCCGACGTACCCGCCGGTCGACGAGGTTCTTCGTTCCACCCGCTGCACCTCCGTGGAAGGACTGGGCTCCGCACCGGCATCGGTCAGACGGAGATGCGGGTCTCGGCCTGTCGCCTGGGCTGCCAGCTGAGCAGCCGGGCCTCCGCCAGGGCGACCAGTTGCCCGATCGCCCACACCAGCACGACGAGGAAGATGATCCCGGCGAACATCGCGCTGGGGTCGTATCGCACGGTCGCCTGCAGGATCAGGTAGCCGAGGCCCTGGAAGGAGGCGATGAACTCACCGACGATCGCCCCGATCATGGCGAACGGCACGCCGAGCTTGAAACCCGTGAAGATCGAGGGCAGGGCAGCCGGCCAAGTCACCCGGGAGAAGACCCTCCGTTCGTCGGCGCCCATGATCCGGGCGATATTCATGTACTCGGGATCCACGTTGAGCACGCCCGCGTACGTGCTGAAGAAGAGCACGAAGAAGACGCCCACGGCGACGATCACCACCTTCGAGACCACGCCGATCCCGAAGAGCAGCACGAACAGCGGCGCCAGCGCGATCTTGGGGATGCTGTAGATCGACAGGATGTAGGGCTGCAGGACGCGGGCGAGCAGCCCCGTCCGAGCGAGTGCCACGCCCAGCGCGATCCCCAGGACCGAGCCGAGGACGTAGCCCACGGCCAGCTCCTGGACGGTCTGCCAGATATCCGTGTAGATCGTGCTGCCGAACAGGTCCTCCCCCCCGAGCATCGAAACGACCCGCGCGGCCACGTCCACCGGGTCGCTGAGCAGCCGCGGGTCGATGTAGCCGGTCATGGCTGCCAGCTGCCAGGCGACGAGGATCGAGAGGATCACGCCGGTCTGCAGCAGGACCGTCGCCCCCCGGCTGGCCGAGAAGCTCGTCCGGGCCGGGGAGTCGGCGGAACCGGCAGAGGCCGAGGGGGGCGAGCTCGCGCCGACCGGGTGCGAGCCGGTGCGGGCGCTCACGCGGCGGTCCCGGGGGCGGCGGGGGCGTC
>JAJYJR010000077.1 GCA_021789355.1 Chloroflexota bacterium
ACGAGCTCAAGGCCCGCATCCTGGCGGGCATTGCGGAGTTCAACGACGCGCCCGTCGTGTTCCGCTGGAACAAGTTCGACCTTGGACTGGTCTGATGTGTAAGGACTGGCCCGGAACGATCTACTAGGAGTGCGGCGACGACGACCGACAGTCGTCTGGTCGCGCCTTCGATGTTCTTCACCCGAGTCCTCCTCCTACGGGCAGCCCCGAAAGTCTTGTCTACGCGTGCCCCTGGTGCCCTTCGGGGCGGCGTGCTATCGCTTCGATCTCTACCCTGGCGCCTCGTGGCAAGATCACTCCTCCGACCGTTGATCGGGCGGGCCGAACGTCCGAGAACCTCCGCCCATACGCCGCGTTCATGGCCTCGAAGTCATCCAGGGTCTGCAGGAAGACGGTTGTCTTGACTATGTGGTCGAGCGCGCTGCCGATCGACCGCAACGCCGCGTCCACGTTGTCGATGACACGCTCCGTCTGTACCTCTATGTCGTCGGCGACGAGTTCGCCAGTAGATGGGTCCAGCGGGAGTTGCCCCGAGCAGAACAGATATGCGCCAGCGTCGAACACCGGCGTATAGGGGCCGACTGCACGCGTGGGTACTCGGTCCACCTCGATCCTCACTCCTCCTCTCGCCTGCGGTGCTCGCCGTCGCCCTTGTCCGCGGTCGTCCGGAGCGGCACCTCCAGAGCCTTTGTGGCTCGGATCTGTTGCAGGTAGCCGTAGACGGTGAACTTCGACACGCCGAGGCGTTTGGCGGTCAGCTCGATCGCGCCCTTGATCAGGAAGACGCCGCGTTCTTCGAGATCAGCCACCACGCGCGTGCGCTCTTCGGCTGACATCCGCAACGGCTGGACCCCGGTCTCCAGGACGATCGTCGCGAGGATGTCGTCGAGCACGTCGCCAATCGTGTTTCCGAAACGCTCGACGGGTGTCGGCGTCGCCTCTTCCGTTGCGAGAGCCTTGGCGGCCACGAGCTGCAGATCTTCGTAGAGGGATACGTCGACGTTGACACACAACGCCCCGACTACCCGGCCGGCATCTCGGATGAAGAGCGTGGAAGACCGGAGCGGACGCCCGTTCGGCGCCGTCGTGCGGTAGTTGAACAGGTCTGGGGCCGCGTCCCCCGAGGCTCTGAGTGCCTCCAACACGACGTTTGTCACGGGCGCGCCGGGGGTACGGCCCGTCAAGCATCCGGCGATGTGTATGAGGGAGTTGGATGGGTGTCGCAGATCGTGGAGGACGATCTCACAATCAGGGCCGAAGGCGCGCGCCAGGCCCTCGACAAGCGGGATGTACCTCGTCAGTGCCGGATGGGGTGTGTAGCTGATTGCCACTGGCCCTTCCTCATGGGCCGAATGGTACGGCCACAAACTCATGGACGTCAATAGTTTTGTTGGCCTCACAATTGCTTGTGTTGCGGGAACTGGCCTTCGTCTTTCGGCGCGGCCGCGACTCGCCAGACTGTCGGTCGACTGCCGCGAGGTGCACAGATGACCAACCCACTCGGGCGGATCGGCGTGTGGAGCACCCAGCTCCGCCGGGGAGACGCGTCCGAGCCTGGCCGGCGACGGCCCCGGCGGTCGTCCCCTTCGGCGCGTACGCCGGCGCGGTGCGTGGGCCGCTCTCGCACGAGGCAGAGGCGCTCGCTTGCGGCGAGTGGTGTCCGGCGTACCTGCCGTCCGTGGTCGATATGGAGCCGCAGGACTATCCGGACCTTGACAACGCACACGCTGCAGGCATAGTGCAGACAACCGCGCTATCATCTGCAGTCAGCACGCAGTCATCGAGGAGCGTCATCGTGTACTTCGGTCGCGAGCGGCTCCCGCGGATTCAGTTCGCGCGGAATCCTCTCAAGGTCGTCATCGCTCAGATGCGCTTTCCGGCCGAGCTCGCGCTCGCCGAGCCGGCAGCGCACACCCGAATCCAAGCCGGCCTGCGAGCTCGGTATCCGCTCGCGCAGCCGCTCGACCAGATGAGTATCCAGGTCGCGCTCGGCCCGCAGGCGATGCCACCCGTCTCTCAGTCACGCTCGTCCGGAATCCGCTTTGCGAGCGAGTCGGGCGACTGGGCGGTCACCGTAAGCCCTGACGCTGTCAGCCTTCAGGCAACGGCTTACCACGACTGGGACGACTTCAAGGGCCGGTTCGAGCAGGTTCTTGACGTGCTCCTCGCCGAAGCGCGCGTGCGGCGGGTCGATCGGCTCGGGCTCCGCTTCATCGACGAACTGTCCCATCCAGAGGTGCGAACGCTCGCCGACTGGAGCCAGCTCCTCGACGCCTCGCTTCTCGGCACCGCTGCAACCGACAGGTTTGCCGGCATCGCGACACGCACCACAGAACAGATCGTCCTCGAGGAGGGCGACGACGGGGCCGTGATCACGCATGCGTACTTTCAGAACCCGCCGGACTCGGACCCGCCGTCAACGTTCGTGCTGGACACGGACGGCTTCTCGGCGCGACCCTTCGACCTTGACCGCGAGGAGATCCGAGTAAGGCTCGAGCGCTACCACGACGCGGCGTGGAACCTGTTCCGCGAGACTGTTCGCGAGCCGATGATCGAGTGGCTGGGGGTGGAAGCGTGAGCAGGAGCGTCCTCCACGGGGTGGCAGGCGAGCAGAGCGACGCCCTCAGGATGCTGGGGCTCCAGCGCGCCTTCGGAGCCGACTACTCGGTTCTTGGCCTGTCCCAGCATGATGCGAGTGTTCTGTACGAAGCTGGCTACAGGCTCCCCGTCGTGGTCACCACGGCAGGGAGCGCGATCGACCTCGGCGAGACCTGGTACCAGTTGTACGACCCGATCCTGCCCGCGGAGCGAACGACCTTCGGGGTCCTGCAGGCCCGCGTCCCCTCCGAGGGCTACCCCACGCAGTCGGACGTGATGGGGGCGCTCGAGGAGGTCCGCGAGCGCCTCGGCCTCACGGTCACCGAGGCCGCCCCGCTCATCGGCGTCGGCGACCGCTCGTACGCTGCCTACAAGAGCGGCGAGGCGCCGATGCCGCTCGCGCGAGTGCAGTCGGCGATCAACGCGACCATGGCGCTCGGCTGCCTCTCCGCGAGCCGCTGGGAGGCAACGAGGCGCGTGCTGACGACGATGCCCGAGGCCGCGCCGCTGGTCGCGACGGGGCAGTTCGTCTCGCTCAAGGCGCTCGTCGACCGGGCACAGGCCGAGATCGACCGCGAGCGCAAGGCGATCCTGCCTGCCGGCACCGCCGTCCCGTCCCTCCCGCAGGGGATCCAGGCTGCCGCCGCCAAGGCGGTCATCGAGTCGCCGGAGTTCACCGCCCTCGTGCCGTACCTTGAAGCCTTCGCCCCCGGGCTGCGGGCCGAAGACGCGGTCTCGAGGACGGCGGTGATGCTCGACCTTGAGGGGGCCGTCGAGCGCCTGTACGAGGGCGACCCGCTCGGAGCGGACTGGCTGTTCCTGACCGCGCTGCGCGCGGGGGAGGTCGACGCGCTCATGAGCCGGGCGCGCGACGTGCTGCGCGAACCGGGTCCGTTCTCCGATCGGTGGGCCCAGTTCCTGTCGACAGCCGCCGCTGAGGCCTGGGCCGGATACGCGCTCGAGATCGCCGGCCCGGTCGACGACTCCCGCGATGAGGAGCCGGCTTCGGCTCGCGCTGCGATCGACGTCGCCGACCTCGGGTTCGACCTCGTCACCGGCCGGGTCCTCCGGAGCCGCTGAGGTGTACCGGCCGCCCACGGACGAGGAGCGCGAGAAGCTGCTCTACGGCTTCGGCGACCTCTTCGCCGCGCCGTGGATGTCCGACCTCGTCCTACGTTGGGACTCGGTCCCCCTGCGCAAGGACACCGTCCCGGTCAACCGCCAGCAGGTGGAGGTTTTCATCCCGCAGGACCCGAGCACCGTGCGCGGCCGGACTTACCCGAAAGACGCCATCCTCGCCCACACCTCAGACCCCGAGGACCTCGCGATCGGTCACGGCAGTCTCGGGATCCTCGCTGTCGCCGTGTCCGACGACTGCGACTTCGCCGGTCGGGTCGATACACCGAGGGGCCGCCTCCGCTTCGCGCCTGTGTCGAAGCTGCCGCCAGTCGGCACCGACGCGCGGGACAAGGCCCTCAGCACCACAGCGTTCGACCGCTACCCTATCCCGGCGCAGACGGACGACCCGGCGCTCGACGGGGGGGTGATGGAGTTCGGCCAGACCTTCTCGGTCGCGGCCGTCGACGCGTTCGAGAGGGCGACCTGGCTCGGGAGGATCGCCGACCCGAGGGTGCGGGCGAAGGTCCAGTACCGGTGGAGCGCCCACGCCACGCGCCACGGGCCGGACGCCGCCCGCGACACCGCCGAGAAGCTCGCGCGGCTGATCACGGCCGATGGCGACCCCGAGGTGGCGAAGCGCCAGCGCGGACAGGACCCCCTCCCCATCGCCCCAGCTGCCGAGGCCATCATCAAGCCGCTGACCAGGCTGCTCCTAATCCCATGGCTCGTCGAGGGCCCGCAGGCCGACGCCATCGGACTCGCGCTCGAGCGGGGCGACCCGTACCAGCCGTACGTCGAGGCGCTGGTCGAATCCCTCCGCGAGATCGCGCCCGCAGCCGAAGACGCCATCGCGGCGCTCGAGGAGACGACCAAGCGCCAGATCTGACACACGGAAGGGGCTCTCCGCCCGACGTGCCGCGATGTCGTCTGGCAGCGGCTGGTGACTCCGTCGCGGACCATCGTGTCGACCCCAGACGTCCGGTCCCCTCCTCCGCGCGGCGTGCACGTGTCACAGGGCCGCCCGCTCGGGCCCGGTGCGAGCCGCGGGGCCGTGCGCCTCTGGCTCCGGTCGGGCGTGCCGAGGCCGCTTGGTCCGCTCGCGCTCTTGCGGCGGCAACCCCGGCCAGGCCCAAAGCGCGCGGTCGAGGTCGCGCATCGAGATCCCATTCTGCGCCGCCACCCGAAGGCAGCCGAGCTCGACCGGCTCGGCTACGGGACGATCTGGCTGCCCGGTGGATCGGGCGCGGAGTCCCTCTCGCTGGTCGATGCGTGCCTGGCCGCGATCCGCCGCATCGTCGTCGCGTCGGGGATCCTCAGCGTCTGGACCAACGGGGCTCCTGACGTGGCGGCCACGCACGCGGCGCTCGCGCGGCGGTATCCCGGACGAATCCTGCTGGGGTTGGGCGTGAGCCACCCGCACCTCGTGGAGCAGGAGACGGGGCACCGGTTCGAGCACCCGGTCGCCGTCATGCGCCGCTACCTCGCCGCGCTCGGCGCCACGGCGACGGACGCCCCACGCGACGAGCTCGTGCTGGCCGCGCTCGGCCCGCGCATGCTGGCCCTCGCGCGGGATCGCGTCTGGGGCGCCCATCCGTACTTCGTGACGCCCGAGCACACGCGCCTCGCCCGCTTCGTCCTGGGCCCGGGACGGCTGCTCGCCCCCGAACAGGCCGTCGTGCTCGAGACCGACCCGGACCGCGCCCGTGCGATCGCGCGCCGCCACGTGGCGATGTACCTGCGGGCGCCCAACTACACGAACAACCTGCTGCGCCTGGGCTTTCGCGAAGGGGACTGCGCCAGTGATGGAAGCGACCGGCTCGTCGACGCGGTCGTGGCCTGGGGCGACGTCGCCGCGATTGGGCGCCGGATCGAGGAACACCTAGTCGCAGGCGCCGATCATGTCTGCCTCCAGGTGATCGCCGCTGCCCCCGACGCCCTCCCGCTCGCGGAATGGCGGACGCTCGCGGCGTTCATCGGGGCTGGAGGTGCCTCGCAATAGCCGAGGCGGTGGCAGGCGAGTCGCCGCCGGACCTTGTCGAGGCCGGGACCAGAGCAGGACGTGCCACGACAGGGCGCGTCAGTTCTCCCGGACCAGATTCATGCGGAACTCAAACTCGTCCCCGCTGTAGACCGAGTGCACGGCCTCGACGGGCGTGCCGTCGGCGAGGCTGCCGATACGGTCACGCACGATCACGGGTTGCCCGGCTGGCGTCCGCAGCAGATCGCGCTCCCATTCGCTGGGGATCCGCGCCAGCAGCAGATCGCTCGCATACGCGATGCGCGTCCCGTACTTGCCTTCCAGCACGGCGTAGAGCGACTGCGACATGTCCTCAGCTTCGAGTCCGGGAAACCTGCGCGCTGAGAACCACTCGGTTTCGAGGATCGCGGGCGCGCCATCGATCACGCGCAACCGAACCAGCTCGATCAGCTTCTCACCGTCGTCGACGTCAAGGCCCTCGTGGACCCAGTCAGGAGCGTGGTCGGTGACCGAGGAACGCACGCTCATCGTCACGACGGAGCGGCCGGCTCTCCGCATCGATGCGGTGAAGCCCGCGAAGCTCTGCGTATCGCTGAAGACGCGGCGGCGTCGCACGAAGACGCCCTTCCCGCGTGCGCGGTAGCAGTAACCGGCGAGCACGAGCGATCGCACCGCCTGACGCACGGTCATCCGGCTGACACCGAGCCGCCTGGCGAGATCACGCTCCGACGGGAGCCGTTCGCCGGCGGGGAATGACCCCGACTCGATCTGCCGTTCCAGGGCCAGCATGATCTGGTGATACAGCGGGACCGGCGAGGCTTCCTCGACCTGGAAGGTGGCGTCCATCGCTACTCCAGCCACGCTGTCGTTGCCGCAACCTTGTGCATCTCGTCGTACGCGCCGCGATACCTGTGATACGCCGAGCGGTACCGCTGGCGGGTCGGCTCAGCGCCGTCGCGCGATGCGTCCGCCTCGAGCGGCGGCGGCGGCGACGACCACCAGCCGACACCGATGCCTGCGAGGACGGCGGCGCCGAACGCCGAATCGCGGGAGCTGTATGCGACGGGAAGGTCGAGCGCGCCGGCGAAGATCCCGCGCCAGACAACGTCGCGCGCCCCGCCACCGACCAGGCGCACTCCCCTCGGCGAGTGTCCGGGCAGCGCCCAGGCGTCTACCAGACGGCGCAGCTCGAACGCCACGCCCTCGAGGACCGCCCGCACGAGATGCGCGCGTTGGTGCCCCGGTCGCAAGCCGACGTAGGCGGCGGGCACCGAGGCCCCGAGCCCACGTCGCTCTCCGACCAGAAAGGGAAGGAAGACGAGGCCATCGGCGCCTGGGGCGACCGCCGCGGCCTCGGCCGTGAGGGTGGCATATGGCACTCCCGGCGCGACGACGTCTCGGATCCACGACAAACTTGACCCGGCGGAGTGCAGCGACTCGAGCCGGATCCAGCGGCCCGGCAGGGCATGACAGAAGGCGCCTGCATCGGGACGAGGCGAGGCGATCAGTACAACGCCGGACGTTCCGATCTGCACCACGAGCACGTCGGGATCGACCGCACCGAGCCCGTATGCCTGTGCGGCCTGATCGCCGGCACCGGCGACGACTGGGATGCCGGCGGGAACGCCGAGCAGGGTCGCACCCTCGCCGCTCACGGCCCCCGTGACGGCGGCTGACGGGAGGCAGGGCGGAAGCCATGCCCGCGGAACATCGAAGTGCTCGACGATCTCCTCGGACCACGTCCACGAACGAGCGTCGAACAGTGCGGTGCCCGAGGCATCCGATGGTTCGGTCGCCAGATCACCCGTCAGCAGGAGACGGAGGTAGTCCTTCGGCTGCAGGACGTGCCGGACCCGCCGGTACACCTGTGGTTCGTGGTCCCGGACCCACAGCAGCTTGGCGAGCGTGAACGCGGGCAGGAGAGGGTTCAGCGTCACCGATTGGAACGTGAACTGCGCCTGTGCGGCCTCGGCCTCGCGTACGGCACGCTGGTCGCTCCACAGGAGCGGTGGGCGCAGAACCCCACCGTGATCGTCCAACAGCACGGCCGTGTGCATCTGTCCCGTCAGCCCGACGGCGACGACGCTGCTGCGGTCACAGGCTGCCGCGGCGCACGCACGGGCCACTGCCTGCGCAGCGCCCGCCCGCCACAGCGCGGCGTCCTGCTCGGCCCATTCCGGGTATGGCGACGTCACCGGATACGGATCGGATTCGCCGACCGCGCTCGTCCCCTGAGGGGAGAGGAGCACACACTTGCAGGCGGTAGTCCCGACATCGAGGCCGAGGACGTACGGACCGGCGCTCATGGTCCTGATCCGCCGTTGTCGGGGGCCCTCCCCGACGAGGTCCCCCCGGGAACCGCCCCGACCATCACCGACACGACCTCGGACATCGTGGTGTCCTGCGGCCGCACGACGGCCACGCGCCGGCCGAGGCGCATGATGCAGATTCGGTCCGCGACCTCGAACACCTGCGGCATGTTGTGGCTGATCAGGACGACGGCGAGGCCGCGTGCCCGAATTCGCCGGACCAGATCGAGGACCTGCCCCGCCTGCCTCACACCGAGGGCGGCCGTCGGCTCATCCATGATGATCACGCGCTGCCCCCAGGCTGCAGCCCGTGCGACGGCTACCGCCTGCCGCTGACCGCCCGAGAGGGTCTCAACGGTCTGGGTCACGGATTGCACGATGACGCCCAGATCGAGCAGATGCCGCGCCGCCGACGCCCGCATCTCTCCATAATCGAGCTTGCGGAAGAGCGTCCCGAGGAGGTCGCGGCGTCGGAGCTCGCGCCCGAGGTAGAGGTTGCCCGCGATGTCGAGGGCGGGCGCCAGGGCCAGATCCTGGTACACGGTCTCGATGCCCGCCGCACGGGCGCTCGCCGGGCTATGAAAGACGACCTCGTGCCCATCGAGAAGGAGCGTTCCGGCGTCTGGAGCGAGCGCGCCCGCGAGCACCTTGATCAGCGTCGACTTGCCGGCCCCGTTGTCCCCGATGAGCGCCAAGACCTCGCCCTCGCGGAGGTCGAAGTCGGCGCCGTCGAGCGCCCTGATGTGGCCGAACGCCTTCACCAGGTCGCGGGCTTCGAGGAGCGGCGCGCGGCTGCTCTCGGCGTCGGGGGGAGACGTTGCCAACGAGGGCCCGGTCACGACAACCGTCTCCGTCGGATGAACTGGTCCACGGCCACCGCCAGCACGACCAGGATGCCGATGGCGACCTGCTGATAGAGGGAGTCGATCCCGGCCTGCGTCAAGCCGTTGCCGAGCACCGTGACGATGAGCGTTCCGAAGAGCGTCCCGATCACGCCGCCGCGGCCGCCGAAGAGGCTGGTGCCACCGATCACGACCGCCGTGATGCTGTCGAGGTTCGCGGTGGCGTATCCAGCCGGGTCGGCCACGGGGATGCGGCCGAGGGCGCTCCACCCGGCCAGGCCGTATACGACGCCCGCGGTGATGTACACGCCGAGCAGGACGCGGCGCACGTCGATGCCGGCGAGTCTAGCGGCCTCCGGGTTGTCCCCGACCGCGATGATGTGGCGGCCGGCAGCCGTCTGGCTGAGCCCGTATCCCGCCACCACGAACAGAATGAACCACAGGAACACGCTGTAGGGGACCTCCGCGCCGGCGATCCCCACGGTGTTGCCGGGCCACGTGAGGAGGCTCGACGGCACGGTGAAGCTCGTCGAGTTGGCGTACAGCCGCGTGCCCGCCTCGATCGCCGTCAGCATCCCGAGCGTGACGATGAAGGGGGGGAGGTGGAACCGGCTGACGATGGTTCCCGTCACGCCGCCCGCGACGGCGCAGACGACGATTCCGAGCAGCAGCGCGACCGCCGGGTCGCCGCCCGACAGCACGAACTTGGCCATCACGACCGTGCCGAGCACCATGATCGCGTTGTTGGCGAGATCGATGCCGGCCGTCAGGATGATCAGGGTCTGCCCCAGCGCGAGGGTCCCGACGACGACCGACTGCTGCAGCATGAGCGAGACGTTGTCGGCCGTCATGAACGTCCGTGTGCCGAGGGAGAAGACGAGCACGGCCAGGAGCAGGGCGGCTAGGGGACCGACGAGCGGGCTCCGCAGCGCACTCCGCCACGCCGGCTCTCCATCGAGAAGCGCCGGCGTGGCGAGGACGGCCCGAGACTCGCCTGGTTGGTCGTTCACCTTCGACGTGCCCCTGGGCGCTACACCACAGCGGCTACTGGCCGCCCCAGCAGTTCTGCAGACCCCACGCGACGCTCTGGGACTGCATCCCGGACACCGGCTGGTCGGTGATCAGCATGGTGCCCGTGTCGATGATGCCAGACGGCTTGGTGCCGGTCTTGACGTAGTTCACGATCGCGTCGACCGCCATCTGGCCCATCTTCGAGGGGAACTGCATGACGGTGGCGCCGATCTGGCCGTCCTTCACGGCCTGGACGCCCGAGCAACTCCCGTCGATCGAGACGACGATCACCGGGTGGCTCAGGTTGGCGGCCTTGATCGCGGCCGCGGCGCCGACAGCCATCGGCTCGTTGATCGTGTAGACGACATTGATGTCCGGGTGCGCGGAGAGCATGTTCTCCATCGCGGTCCGGCCCGAATCCGCGTTCGCCTGGGTCTGGATCTCGGCCGCGATCTCCGGGCTCGAATCGGTCAGGCCGAAACCAGCCAAGAAGCCGTCGTGGCGGGCCTTGGACGTCTTGTCGGTGAGATCGTAGTCGAGCAGGGCGACGACCGGGGTGGTCGAACCGAGCTTGGCCTTGGCCCACTGGCCCATGAGCTTGCCGCCCGCGAGGTTATCCGTCTCGAACGTAGCGGCCACCGCATCCGCGGGTGAGGTCTCGGTGTTCACCGCCACCACGAGAATGCCCTTTGCCGTCGCCTGTTGGACGGCGGGAACGACCGCGGTGGCGTTACCCGGGTCGAGG
The DNA here is from genome assembly GCA_021789355.1 of Chloroflexota bacterium. The sequence continues at coordinate 10,603 of JAJYJR010000077.1, forward strand.
CTGATGCCCTTCACGCCGCGGTTGATCATGTCCTGGATCGCGGTGACCTGGGTTGCCGCGTCGCCGGCGGTCGTCGACGCCGCCGTGATGACGCTGAGCCCGTTCTTCTGCGCCTCGGCCTTCGCAGCGTTCTCCAGCGTGAGGAAGAACGGGTTGCTGAGTTGCTGCTCGACGATCCCGATCGTGTACCCGCTGGTCGCAGCCGACGCGGCTGCGGCCGCGCCGGCGCTGGCCGCCGGGGCCGTCGTGGCGCTGCTGCTACACGAGGCGGCGACGAGCGCCAACGCCGCCAGCGAAGCCCACTGTCTCTTGCTGTGCATTGTTCCTCTCCGATCCTCCTTCTTCCCCGCGCGACGGTGCTCCCGGCGCGCTATCGGACCATGTATCCGCCGTCGACGACGAGGTCGGTGCCGGTCGCGAACGCGGCCGCGTCCGAGGCCAGGTACCAGACGGCGTTGGCGACGTCGGTCGGCGTCCCGAGCCGGCCCATCGGCGTCATCTCGAGCCACGTCCGACCCCAGTCCGGGTTCATGTGGAGCCCCTGCTGGGTCATCTCGGTGGCGATGTAGCCGGGCGAGACGCAGTTCACCCGCACGCCACGGGCAGCCCACTCGGATGCCAGGGAACGTGTCAGCTGGATCACGCCGGCCTTGGAGGCGTTGTAAGCGACCTGCGGCTGGGGCCAGTTGACGACCGAGCCCGACATCGAGGCGATGTTTACGATCGAGCCCGAACCCCGTTCGAGCATGTGGCGCCCCACTGCACGACAGCACCAGTAGGTGCCGAAGAGGTTCACCTCGATCACGCGTGCCCAGTCCTCGTCGGTGGTGGTCTCGGCCGGGGAATTGCGGGCGATCCCCGCGCAGTTCACCAGGACGTGGATCGCCCCGAGATCGGCGAGCGCTCGCGCGACGGCCGCGTCGACTTGCCGCGGGTCGGCGACGTCGGCCTCGATGACGATGCCGTGGCGACCGAGGTCGTGGACGTCCGCGACCGTCTCGCCGAGCGCGTCGCCGGGGAGCCCTACCGCCACGATGTCGGCCCCGGCACGCGCGAGGGTCCGGGCGATCTCCCGTCCGATCCCGCGTCCGGCGCCCGTGACCAATGCCACCCGGGATGTGAGGTCAAACGGTGAAGTCACGCCACCCCCTTGTCCGTGCGAAGTTCCTACTGGTCTAGTGGGCTAGCCCACTAGACCAGTATTGCTACCATAGTCGCTGGCCGATGTCCATCCCCAAGGCCGCTGCGTTCTTTGCGGTAACGCAGGAGGGAGGTGTCAACATCTGGACAGACTCGAGCGAAGCGTGAGCGAGATCGAGTACCTCTGCGACGCCATTCTGTTCGACCTTGACGGCGTGCTGGTGGACTCGATCGGGTGCACCGAGCGGGCATGGCGGTCATGGGCAGAGGCGCGCGGCGTCGATGTCGTGAGGACCCTCCAGGTGTCCCACGGCCGCCCCGTCAAGGACACCCTTCGGCTCCTGGTGCCTCAGCTCGACACCGCAACCGAGGTCGCGTACTTGGAGGCGATTGAAGCCCACGAGACGGAGGGCGTGCGCGCAGTGGCCGGTGCGCACGCCCTCCTGGCTCGGCTTCCGCCAGCATCGTGGGCAATCGTCACGTCCGCCACCCGATCCGTCGCAGAGCTGCGCCTGCGCCACACGGGCCTGCACGCTCCGGACGTCCTGGTTACGGCCGACGATATCTCGCGGGGAAAGCCAGACCCTGAGGGGTACCTGACAGCCGCCGCACGCCTCGGCATTGAGCCATCGGCATGTCTGGTTATCGAGGACGCCGTTGCGGGCATCGATGCGGCGCGTGCGGCTGGCATGCGGGTGATCGCGATCACGTCGACCCGTCGAGCAGATGAGCTGCGCCGCGCCGACGGTGTCGTATCTGCCCTGACCGATCTCGAAGTGGTGGGCATCGCCGTCCCCCTCCGCGTGCGTGATGCTGGAACTGCGCACATGCGCTGATGACGAGGATCGTGTCTCGCCTCCCAGACGTTGCCGCCTCACCGCCCTTGCCTGTTTCCCGGGACCGGTGCCCACCCCCGATGCCACGTCCCGCGACGCCGCCCTCCCGTTCCTGCCCGGCACCGCCGACCTGCTCCTTTGCGTAGGCCACTGCGTGACGCCCGTTGAACCACCGGCGCCTGCATCTCGGTCCGGCAGGCGGCGCGTTGGGCGCGTGGACACGCTATCGCTGGTCTATGCAGCTGCTGCCAGCCCGCAGTGCGACCGCAGCAGCGCCGTCGCGGCCTTGACCAGCGCGTGAGTATCTGGCGGTAGGAGGAGTCATTACGGTCCTTCCTGACCATCTCGCGCCCGGTCTCCGTGCCGTTGTCTGCGGCACGGCAGTTGGCACTGCTTCGGCGAGACGCGGCCACTACTACGCTGGTCCCGGCAACGAGTTCTGGCCCCTGCTCCATCGCTCGGGGATCCTGCCGGCGGCCCTGAGCCCCGAGCAGGATGCCGAGATCGTCCGCTACGGCGTCGGGCTGACCGACCTCGCGAAGGGCAGGGCGGCGAGCCGCGACGACCAGCTCGACGCGAGCGACTTCGACGTGCCCGGGCTGATCCGCAAGATGGAGCACTACCGCCCGGCGTGGGTGGTGTTCCACGGCAAGACCTCGGCGAAAGTGGTGAGCCGCGCCCTCGGGCGAGGCTCCCGCGTGCGCCTCGGGCGCCAGCCGTGGACCGTCGCGGGCCTGCCCGTCTTCGTCCTCCCCAGCGCGTCCGCCGCGAACCGGAACGTCGCGGTCCTCGAAGGGATGCCCTCCCGGATCGCCTGGTTCCGGGCGCTGGCTCGTCTCCTGCCGCCTGTACCCGGGCACACGGATGGAGGCGGAGCCGGGCCGACGCAGACCGCCGCGATCGACGCTGAGGATCCCCCCGAGGAGGCCATGAGCGGTCCACCGAGGTGGCCTTCGCCGTCGCGACCGTGACCGTCCGACCGCCCACCCAGCCCTCGTCCTTCCTGGCGATCCGAGACGTTCGGATGCGACGGAACGCGCTCCTGGCCGGCCCGACCGGGGACGCCTCGCCCGCTCTCCGAACCGACACGACCTGATCGCCCCGTCACGCCCCACCAGATGGCGACGCCTCCTCCTCGGGGGGCGGCGCGACGCCGTGCCGACCGCTCCGGCGCGTTGCTGTCCCGTCCGTGCCGGCAGAATGCGTGCGCGGTCCACGACCGTCGGCCGGGCGCCTCGGCCACGGATGCCGCCACCGGTCCAGCGCCTCGTAGTGATCGGGGTAGAGTTGATCGTTCAGGATCGTCTTCGCCACGCGTCGGAGCCCGAGCCGCTCGGCGTGGACGTACCCCGCGTCGGGCACCTGCGCGCGCCGGAAGACGTCCTCGATACGGACGTCGTACCCGTGCGCATGCTCGGCCCGCAGCTCGATCGCCGCGCACGCGATCGCTTGCCGCCACATCAGGAGCCGGGCGCGGGCGTGGCGAACGGTCTTGAGCGGAAGGCGGGGATCGCCGTGGCCGTAATCGAAGGAGAGGATGATCCGATCGCCGAGGAACCGGGACCCGCAGGTCGCGCA
>JAJYJR010000862.1 GCA_021789355.1 Chloroflexota bacterium
TTCGCGGACACCGCGCTGCCCTGGGTGCTGCCCTCGCCCAACATGCCCACGCTGGACACCGCCCTCGTCTACCCCGGCCTGTGCATGGTCGAGGGCACCAACCTCTCCGAGGGCCGCGGCACCACCCGGCCGTTCGAGGTCGTCGGCGCGCCGTTCCTGGACCCGGAGCGCTTCTGCGCGGCGCTGCGCGCCGAAGGGCTGCCGGGGGTGAAGTTCCGGCCGATGCGCTTCCAGCCCACCTTCCACAAGCACGCCGGCCGGTCCTGCGGCGGGGCGATGCTGCACGTCACCGACCGGCAGAGCTTCCTGCCGGGGCGCACCGGCGTCGCCGTCCTGAGGGCCGCCCGCCAGGTCGGCGGCAGCTCGTTCGCCTGGCGGACCGAGCGCTACGAGTTCGTGGACGACAAGCCGGCCATCGACCTGCTGTGCGGCACCGACGAAGTGCGCCGGGCCATCGACGCCGGCGCGGACCTGGACGCCTGCTGTCCGGGGTTCGAGCGGGAGCGGGCCGCGTTCCTGGAGGCGCGCGCGCCCTTCCTTCTCTACCAGGAGATCCGCGCCGGTGAGTAGTCCCCCGGATCCTTAGAGGTTTCTCGGACAGGCATTCCCAAGTGAGCGAGCCCTTGCCATTCTGGTATGTATATGGCATTAGGAAATACCAGATGACGGCGGGGCTGTGCCTGTGTTGGGCTCCGGCCGGTCAGTCCAGGGAGCGCCGCTATGTCCAAGAGACCCGAGGCTTCTCGCCTACGTCAGCAGCTCACCCGCACCGAGGCTCAGCGCGACCGCCACCTCACCGAGATTCTCGAGACGCGGCTGCGCATGATCCGCGGCTCGTTCGTCGTGCTCGGGAAAAAGTGCGGCAAGCCGACCTGCCGGTGCGCGGCGGGGGAAACACACCCCACGAGCTACCTCTCCATCAGCGAGCAGGGGCGCAGACGGATGGTTCACGTCCGCTCGGCCGACGTCGGAGAGGTGCGAGAGGCCGCCGAGCGTTACCGCCGCTTTAGGGAAGCCAGAGCGGCCCTGGCTCGGCTGTCCTCCGAACTCTTGAGCATGGTCGATGCGCTCCAGGACTGTCTGGTCGATGCCTACCCGCCGCCCAAACCCGGCGAGACGACTCGCCCAGCCAAAGGTCGGCGTTCCGATGAGCATCCGAAGGAAGTCCAGGCATCAGCGGGCAGCGAAGAGATTGGCGAGGACTCCCCTGCAGGCCGAGCCGGCGGCGCCAGCGACCGCAGACGCCCGCCCGAAGGCCAGTGAGACGCCCTTCGCCCCGTCGATGTCGCGCGCCAGGGGCCGGCAGCTGCTCGCCTACGCCAACGACGTCTACGACGTCGGCCGCACGCTCGCCCGGCTCCCCGATACGCGCCGCCTGCCGGAGATCCCTGCGCCGCTCATCCACTCCACGCTCTTCGTCTCCGGCCTCCTGCGCGTCCGCAGCCTCAACTCGCTGGAGGCGGAGCTCGAGAAAGGCTGGTTTGCCCACGCCGTCGGCGCGCACGCCCCCGAAGAGGGCGACCGGCTCTTCTCCTCGGAGACGGCCTCGCGCCAGCTCGTGAAGCTGGGGGCCGAGGGCCCGCGCCCCGTCCTCGAAGCCATGATCCACCAGGCCGAGCGCAACAAGGTCTTCCGCGAGGGCTGGCACGGCGCCCTGCGCTACGTGGCCATCGACGGCTGGGAACCCGTCCAGTCCTTTCGCCGCCACTGCCCCTCGTGCCTGGAGCGCTCCGTCACCGTCGGCGAAGGCGACCGCAAGCGCGAGGTCACCCAGTACTACCACCGCTGCGTCGTCGCCCTCCTGCTCGGCGAGCACGAGGAGGTGGTCCTCGGCTTCGAGTCGCTTCGAACCCTCGAGCATCGGAAAGTGGCCGGCGACTGCTCGGCCGAATGCGACGAGGGCGAGGAGACGGCAGCCATCCGCCTGGTCGAGCGGCTGCGCAAGACCTACGGGCGGTGGCTCGACGTCATCGTCGCCGACGGGCTGTACGCCAACGGCCCCTTCCTCACCGCCCTCGACCGCCTCCACTTCGGCGCAGTGATCGTCGCCAAGAAGGACCACGAGGAGCCGCTGCGCGAGGCGCTCAACCTCTGGGCTGGCAAGGCGCCGGACGAAACCCATGACGACGAGAAGGCGGACGAGCACCTCGAACTGTGGGACTGCAGCGACTTGACCACCCTGAGCACCTTCACAGGGCCCGTGCGCGTCACCCGCGCCGTCGTGCACTCCCGCGATCCCGAGGACGACTCCGAGCCCAAGCAGTGGTGCTTCGTCTCCACCGGCGTCGCGGCGCGGCGACTGACCGCCCGGCAGCTGCTCAAGGTCGTCCGCGCCCGCTGGCACATCGAGAACACCGGCTTCAACCAGTGGACCCGGCACTGGCACTTCGAGCACGTCTTCGTAAACGACTGGCGCGGCATGGAGGCGCTCTTCGTCTTCTTCTTCGCGGCCTTCAACCTCCTGCAGCTGTTCCTCTACCGGCAGGTGAAGGGCTACGCCCGCCTGAAGGGCACCGACCCGACCAAGACCATCATCAGCTTCGTCGCCAAGGTCCGGGAGAACCTCGTGGGAGACCAGGCCGGCCTCATCGATTGGCAGGCCCAGGTCGCCTGAGCCACGGCGTCGCCCGGGAGGAACACGCCCCCTCCCCAGACCGACGCCCACCACTGACCTCGGGCATCAACCGGACGCCGCGCTCGGCGCACCGCACTCATCCCACATCATGGCTTGCACGGGGCGCTCGCTCGCCCGAGACGCCACCCGCCTGCGCGCGGCCCGTCGAGGGCAGCCGGGTCGCCCGCGCGAAGGACTCGCCGCCCGCTGAAGCGGATCTCCTGGGCCCCGGTTAGGACGGC
>JAJYJR010000078.1 GCA_021789355.1 Chloroflexota bacterium
CGCTCTCCGCACTCGACGCCTTCACGCGCCGCCGGCTCCAGCAGGACATCGCCGACATCCTCGGCGCCGCCAGCGCAACGACGATCCTCGTCACGCACGATGTGGACGAGGCGATCTTCTTCTCCGATCGGATCGTCGTGATGGGCACTCCCCCGGCCTCGATCCGGGAAATCGTGGACGTGCCCCTGCCACGTCCACGTCGCCACGTCGACCTGCTCAACAACGCCGTGGTCTCGGAGATCCGCGACCACGTCCTCGGCACGGTTCTCGGGTTGGCTTGACGCCGGCACGCCCGTGGCGTCCTCGGGCGACGACGTCGGAAAGGGAAAGTCGGATGAGGTCCACCACGTGGGGAGTGGGATCGCCGCGCCACAAGACGGCCGTCGTCGCCCTGCTCACCGTCGGCGCGCTCGTCGCCGGCTGCTCGTCGAGCGCAGGGGCAACCACCGCCCCGGCCTCGGCTGCGGCGCCGGCTGCCGCTTCGTCAGCGCCGGCCTCCGCGCCGCCAGCGGCGTCCGCGGCAGTTTCTGCGGCCGCGCCCGCGGCCTCGGCGGCCACCGGTGCGGGTGCTGCCGCGTCGTTCGCGCCGCCCAACCTGTCCGGACAGACGATCCGCATCGCGATCGGCGCCGCTCCACAGGCCAGCGACACGAAGGTGGCGCTCATGGCGCAGATCCTGCAGTCGTGGGGCGCGAACGCCTCGGTCGTGAACCAGACGGGCGACCCGGCCGCGGTCCGCGTCATCCTGGCGGGTGACGCCGAGGTGGGCGCGATCGCGGTCACGACCGCGATCAACTCCGGCCTGACGATCTTCGGCCCCGCCCAGCCGCGCCTCGACTACGACTTCATGGGCGCGCCGGATCTCAAGACCATCCAGCAGCTTCCGGGCCACGTGTACGGGACCTCGAACACCCACGGCCTCGAGGCGCTGATGTTCGCGGACCTGCTCCACAAGTACAACATCAACCCTTCGAGCGTGAAGGTCACGCTGGCCGGCGGCGCGTCGGTCCGCGTCACCGCGATGCTCGCGCACCACATCGACGCCACGTTCGTGCACTTCGACAGCGTGGCGACCCTGACGAAGGCCGGCTTCAACGTGCTGGCTGTGATGCCTGTCGTCGCACCTGAGCTCTCCGACTCGTTCCTCGGGGCGACGCCGGCGTGGGTCAAGGCGCACCCCGATCTCGCGACGGCCGTCGACGAGGCGTGGATCGAGGCGGCACTGATCTTCAACAACGACAAGAACCAGTGGGTGGCGGCGGCCGTCAAGTACGCCGGCGGCACGGCCGCGGACGCGGCCACGCTCTACGACCAGCTGAAGCAGGGGGACACCTTCCCCGCCACCAGGAACGCCTTCTCCGCCGCGTCGGCCGCGACGCAGGAGACCCTGGCCGCGCAGGTCGGCGCGATCACGTCCACACCGGCGCCCAGCACCTGGCTCGACGAGACACCGTGGGACCAGGCGGCCGCGGCACTCAACCTCCCGTGACCCGCGGGGAGCTTCGCTGAAGCTCTCGATGCTCGTTGCCCGGTACGACCGGAACGCGGCCCTCCTCGACGGCCACGTTCCGGTCCCCGGGATCGAGCTCGCCGTCCGGGAGGAGAACGACGACCCCGCGCGCCAGCAGCTGGGGCTCACCGGCGCCTTCGACGCATGGGAGGCGTACGCCGGACGGTATCTGATCGACCTGGATGCGGGACGACGCGAGTTCAGCGCCCTCCCCATCTATCCCAAGCGCACCTTCCGCCATGCATCCATCTACGTCCGCCGCGGCGGTCCGGTGCGCCGGCCGGCCGACCTCGCGGGACGGCGCGTCGGCCTGCAGCACTGGTCGACGACCGCGGCCGTCTGGGCCAGGGGGATCCTCGCCGAGGACCACGGCGTCGACCTCCGCGCGGTCCGCTGGGTGCAGACCTCGCCAGATCCCGCTGGCTGGTCGCGTCCCGCCTGGCTCCAGCTTGAGCAGGCCCGGCCCGGTACGGATCTCGCTGCGCTGCTCACCGGTGGCGAGATCGACGCGGTCATCACCTCGCAGGCGTGGGTGCCGTACGAGCACCCGGAACTCGACTTCCTGTTCCCCGACTACCAGCTCCTCGAGCGCGCGTATTTCGCGCGGACGCGCATCTTCCCGATCATGCACGTGCTGCTCGTGCGCACGTCCATCCTCGACGCGGACCCCTGGGTGGCCGCCAGCCTGTTCGATGCGTGGACGCAGGCGAAGCTCGCCTGCCTGGCCCGCCTGGAGCGCGACCGCCTGCTCCTCACCTCGATGTGGTTCGCCGGGCTGCTCCAGGAGGAGCGCGCGGCAATGGGCGGGCGGGACACGTACCCCTGGGGGTTGCGGGCAACGCGCCACGAACTCGAGAAGCTGCTCGAATACGCGCGAGCCCAGGGTCTCATCCGCTCACACCTGGAGCCCGAGGACCTCATGCACCCTGCGGCGCGCGATCTCTGAGGCGGCGATCCCCAGGGGCACGGATCGCCGGCTGAGCGCCGGCACGGGGCGGGGCAGGGTCACACGGGCCGCGGCACGGGCCGATCGTCCGGGGCGTCCTCGCCCAGCCGCAGCCGCCGCAGCAGCTGCGCATTGGCGGCGACGATGATCGTCGAGGCGCTCATGGCGATGGCGCCGACCGCCATCGGCAGGTCCAGACCCCAGGGCACGAGCACCCCGGCAGCGACGGGGATGGCAACCAGGTTGTAGCCCGTGGCCCAGGCGAGGTTCTGGAGCATCTTCCGGTACGTGGCGCGAGAGAGCTGGATCGCCCCGACGACGTCGCGCGGGTCGCTGCGCACGAGCACGATCCCGGCCGACTCGACCGCGACGTCGGTGCCGGCCCCGATCGCGATGCCGACGTCGGCCGTGGCCAGCGCGGGTGCGTCGTTCACCCCATCGCCCACCATCGCCACCGCGCGGCCACCGGCCTGGAAGCGCCGGACCGCGTCCGCCTTGTCGGCTGGCAGGACCTGGGCCGCGACCTCGTCGATACCCAGGCGCCGGGCCACGGAGTCCGCCACGGCCTGCGCGTCCCCGGTGATCATCGCCACCTTGAGGCCCAGGCCGTGGAGCCGCTGAACGGCCTCGGCCGATTCGGGGCGGATCTCATCCTCCAGCGCGAGCGAGCCGGCGAGCGCCCCGTCCGCGACCACGTGCAGGACCGTGCGGCCTTCGCGCGCCCAGACCTCTGCCGCAGGATCGGACGCCAGGCCGAGCTCGCCGAGGAGCCGCGGCCCGCCGACGGCGACCCGGTGGCCATCCACCGTAGCCAGGGCGCCGCGGCCGGGCAGCGCCTCGAAGGCCGTGGCGGGGACGGGGTCGATGCCACGGTTCCGCGCGGCCTCCACGACGGCGCGGGCGAGTGGGTGCTCGGAGTCGGCCTCGACGGAGGCGGCCAGACGCAGCACCTGCGCTTCGCCGGTGCCTGCGACGCCGGCCACGGCGGCCAGGACCGGCGTCCCCTTCGTGAGCGTCCCCGTCTTGTCGAAGATCACCACGTCGAGCTCGCGGGCCCGCTCGAGCGCGATGCGGTTCTTGACCAGGAGGCCGTGCCGTGCGCCGAGCGAGGTGCTGATCGCGATCACGAGCGGGATGGCCAGCCCCAGGGCGTGCGGGCAGGCGATGACGAGCACGGTCGTCATCCTCGTGAGGGCGCCCGACCGGTCGCCGTCGAGCCACCAGAAGACGAAGGTGACCGCGGCGGAGCAGAGCGCGACGTAGAAGAGGAGCGCCGCCGCGCGATCGGCGAGCGCCTGCGCCCGGGACGCCGACGCCTGGGCGGCGGCGACCATGCGCATGATCCCCGACAGCGCGGTCTGCTCCCCCACCGCGGTCAGGCGCACCCGCAGGCTGCCCCCGGCCGCCACGGTGCCCGCCACGACCTTCGCCCCCGGTTCCTTGGGCACCGGCCGCGACTCCCCCGTGATCATCGACTCGTCGACGTCCGCCGTCCCCTCCACGACGATCCCGTCGGCGGGGACGCGGGCTCCGGGCCGCACGAGGACGAGGTCGCCCTCCGCCAGGGCCTCGAGCGGGACGGCCTCGGTGCCGGCGTCGGTGATCCGCTCGGCCGTGTCGGGGAGGAGCTCGGCAAGGGCGGCCAGCGCGCCGCGGGCCTGCGCGATCGAGCGCATCTCGAGCCAGTGGCCGAGCACCATGATCGTGATGAGACTCGCGAGTTCCCACCAGATCTCGATGTCGAAGAGCCCGAGCGTGCCGGCCCAGCTCGTAGCGAACGCGACGACGATCGCGAGCGAGATGAGCGTCATCATGCCCGGCTGCCGGTCGCCGAGCTCGGCCGCGGCCCCGCGCAGGAAGACCAGGCCGCCGTAGAGGAAGACGATCGTGCCCAGGACGGGCGGGATGAGCGCGGAGCCTGGGAAGACGGGCGCGGTGTAGTCCAGCCAGTGCTGGGGATCGGGGCTCCACGCGACGGTGGGGATCGTCAGGACGAACGTCAGCCAGAAGCGATCGCGGAACATCGCGACCGAGTGACCGGCGTGCCGGTCGTGATCGGCATGGGCGTGGTCGGCATGCGCGCCGTGGCCTGCCGCGTCGTCGGCATGGCCGGCGTCGCCTGGCGCGTGGTCGGACGGCGTGCGGTGTCCCATGCCCCGTGCGGCCATCGCGGCGTGGCCGTGGGCCTGCATCACTTCGTGCTCGACGTGGTCCGTCATGCCGATCGCCGGATCGGAACTCGCGCCGTGCGGCTGGCGATCGGGCAGGTGTGGCGCCTCCGGAGACATCCCCTCAGCGCTCGATCCGTGGTGCATGCCGAGTGCCTCGCAGTCATCGCTCTGCGCCGGTCGTTCCCCAGTTCCCCCGGGACCTGCCGGCACCGCGTCGTCGGCGCTCTCGAGCGCGACGAGCCACCGGCGGCTCGCAGCCGGGAGATCGAGCGCCAGATACACGATCTCTGCCGGTTCGTCGAGGCTGTGGAGGCCGCCCGCGGGGCAGCGTAGACGATCGAGGCAGAGACGTCGCCAGAACGGGCTGCGCGTGCCGTCATGACTCCGGTCCGACCGTCGACGAGGGCACCGGCCGCCATCGCGAAGTCGCCCCTGGTCTCTCGCGATGGTCGCCGGCGAGCTCCCGGGGTGTCAGGGCCGAGGTCCCCCACCCGCGCTGTACGCCGTCGGGGCAGGCGCCGGCGTACAGCGCATGCAGCCGGACCGAGCGCGGGGAAGCAAGCGCGATCCTCGGGAGGTCGAAGATCGTCGCCCGCGGCCGGAACGACCGGGCAACCTGCCGAAACGCCTCCTCGCGATGAGCAGCCACCAGGCTGTGAACTCGGGTGAAACCTCACTCGGGGCCGGGGACCTGCCGAGCGTGACCGGGGCTGGTAGCATGCCTCCCGCGCCGTCATAGCTCAGCGGCAGTTTCGCTGTTTCGTAAGTCGGTCCCCCTGGCGCAGTGCGCTGAGGGCGGCGACTGGTCCGGAATCCTCCTGCCTGTCTGCCCTACGTGACCCTGTGCCCCGGACGTGCGGTATCCCCGGGGAACGTGACCACGTCGGGCGACGTCGGAGGTGCGCCGGTCACACTCGTGGTTCCCATGACGTCCGTGAGTGTCGGTACCGCGCTGGCGGCCCCGACCCGGCGACAGGTGATCGCAGCCGCGATCATCGCGAACCCGAGCACATCAGACCATCCGGTGTCGGTCGTTGGCACGCCGGTCGCGACGATGCGCGCCACGATGGCGGCGATGGCCGCGTCGCCAGCGCCCATCGTGTCGAGCACCTCGCCGTCAATGCGGGCGGCAGCCACGGTCGCCGAAGCTCCGCGTGCCGAGTACGCCGCGGCTCCGTCGGCGCCCAGGGTGACAACCACCGACGGGACGCCCAGAGCGAAGTAGCGGTGAGCGACCTCCTCGGCTGATCGACCGTACAGCAGCGCGACGTCCTCGGTGCTCAGCTTGACCAGGTCGGCATACCGCGCGGCTTGCTCCAGTCCTCTCGCATATCCGGCCACGTCTGCGACGAGCGCTGGTCTGGGATTGGGATCCAGCACTCGGAGCCCCGAGGCGCGCGACAGGGCCTCGATGATGGCCCCGGTCTGCTCGCCATCCCCAAAGGCAAATGAACTCACGACAACCGCCTTGGCATCCGCGAGGCAGGCTTCTGCTGCGGGACCGATCCGGATCGCGCGGCGCCCGGTGAACCTCCCGAAGCTGTAGCTTGGCTCGGCGTTGGTGCGGTCCGAGATGGCCAAACCTGTGATCGAAACCGTGGACTGGGGCACGAGCCCCACGTTCTCCCACCGCAGATACGACCGAAGCCACTGGCCCGGGCGATCCCAGCCGAGGTCTGCGAGCAGCGCCGTGGAAACACCGAGACGGCTTAGCGCGACCGCGACGTTCAGCGCTCCACCACCGGCGAAGCTCTGCACTCTGCCGTCGAGTCGCACTTCGTCGATGAGCGCGTCTCCGACGCAGACGACGGCTGCGGGCGGCCGTTTCACTTCAGGTTGGTGTGGGCGTAGGCCATGCGCTGGTAGGGCACCGACGACTCGGCTCCGACCGCGTACACGACCGAGTCCAGGGCCACCAAGGCGGCCTGCTCGAAGAGGCTGCCGCCGAACTGGATGGTGCTTTCCACGGGGATCGACAGGACTGCGTGTGCGAGACCTGCCAGCGTGCTGTCCGGCTCGTGTGTCACCAGAACGATGCGGGCGCCTTCATCCCGGGCGACCCGGGCGAAGTGAAGCGTGACCGGTGTCTCCCCAGAGCCGGACACGAAGAGGATGCCGTCGCCCTGGCGAATCGAGGGTGCCGTCGCCTCGCCCTGTACATGAGCGGTCCGCCCCAGGTGCATGAAGCGCATGGCCACCATGGCGGCGACCAGTCCCGAGCGTCCTTGGCCCGAGAAGAACCATCGCCTCGCGGGGTCCGAGAACTCGGCCAGCACGGTTCGAAACTCGGCGGCCTCGATCCGCGAGACGGCCTCGGCTATTTCGGCTCCCACGGCCAGCCATGGCCCCGATCTGGCACGCGCTCCAGTATCCATTCCACGGCCCTCCTGGGGTTGCGAGCGTTGGTGACCGCGCGACCGATCACCAGGACGTCTGGCGCGGCCTCCACCGCGGCTGAGAGGTTGCGCTTGCTGATCCCTCCCGCCAGGGCGACGCGGTATCCGAGCTGATGGAACTGGCTGACCTGCGCGATGTGATCAGCCACCGGGGCAGCCCCCTCCGTCCTGGCGTCAACCGACGAGTGGCTCACGACGTAGGCGCAGCGTTGAGCGAGGCCGGTCGCCATCGCCGGCTCGGCAAAGCCGCCGGCGATGGCGTCGAGCACGATGTACGCCCCATAGCGAGCGGCCACCGTTGACGTCGCGCGAACCGTGGCAGGAGGTGCGCACGTGAGGACCGACATGAACATGGCCCCCGCGTTGAACACCATGTCGGCCTCTTGTTCGCCACCGTCGATGGTCTTCGTGTCCGCCAGGACGGGCACCTCGGGCGCGAGTTCCCGGACGGTGCTGATCGCCGCCAGTCCCAAGCGCTTCAGCGTGGGCGTGCCGACCTCGATGATGTCCACGAGGTCTGACACAAGCGGGATGACCGAGAAGCTCTCGGGCCGGTCGATTGCGAGTTGCAGCAACATCTCGTTCAGTGGTCTCGCATTGCAGTTCTGATCAGGCCGAGATCGCGGTGCCTCAGGCCATTCGAATCCACGAAGGACATCACTCGCCCGTGATCCCGGTGATGGCTTTGACCAGGGAGTCCGGAGTGAATGCGGCAGCAGCGCCATCCGCCACGACCCTGCCGAGACGCAGCACGACAATCCGATCGCACACCTCGAAGACGTGCGGCAGGGTGTGCGAGACCATGACTACCCCCAAGCCCTTGTGGCGGGCCTGACGAATGGCCTCCAGCACCTGCATCGACTGCGCCGCTCCCAGGTGGTTCGTCGGCTCATCGAGGATCAGCATCTTTCGTGCCCACGCAACTGCCCGCCCGATGGCCACGGCCTGCCGCTGGCCACCGGAGAGTCGATTGACCCTGGCTACCGCAGACGGCACGGTGATGCTCAGGCGCTTGAGGTCCGCAAGCGCCTCCGTGGCCATCGTGCCTTCGTCGAGGAAGCCCAGTCGACCCAGCAGACCGGGCCGAGCGATCTCGCGGCCAAGGAACAGGTTCGCGCTGATCGAGAGATGCGGCGCCAGACCTGAGTCCTGGTACAGGGTCTCGATCCCCGCTTCACGCGCCTCGTGCGGGGAGCGCCATTCGTGCTCCCGGCCCTCGAAATAGACGACGCCGGAGTCGGCCGGGTGCACCCCGGACAGGACCTTCACGAGCGTGCTCTTGCCAGCGCCATTGTCCCCGACGAGGCCCACCACCTCGCCCGCAGAGACGCTCAGGCTGACGTCGTCCAAGGCGAGGACGCTGCCGTAGCTCTTCGTGACATGGGAGATCTCGCAGAGGGACCGAAGCGAGGGTGCGCCCGGTTCACTCTGAGGGGACGGGGCAGGGGGCGACGCCATGTCAGTCATGCCACATTCCTCGCAGACCCGCCGAGACTCTGCATGATCACCGCGCCGGCGATCAGGGCGCCAACGACCACCTGCTGCCAGTTCGGCTCGACGCCTATCAAGATCAGTCCGCTGAGCACCGACGAGATGATGAGGGCGCCGAGCACGGTCCCCGCCATCTTCCCTTCGCCTCCGAACAGGCTGGTCCCGCCGATGACCGTGGCGGCGATCGCGGTGAGCTCCTGCCCTGACCCGGACGTCGGCGCGCCGGACGCGAGCCGGAAGTAGACAACCACCCCGGCCAACCCGGCGAGCAGCCCGCTGAACACGTAGAGCCGCACCAGGTGCCGTTCCACGTCAACGCCCGCAGCGCGTGCGGCGAACGCGTTCGACCCGACGGCGTAGGTCCAGCGGCCGAACCTGGAGTTCTCGAGATACGCCCAGGAGATGGCCAGCACGCCGATGACCACGATGAGCGGCACCGTGAACATGCCCAGGTACAGGTTGTTCCCCAGGGGGACGACCATGGCCGGGCCACCCGCGACCTGCTGCCCGCCGGTCACCACGAGTGTCAGTCCCGCAGCCGCGCCCAGCGTCGCGAGCGTGGCGATGAACGGCGCCAGGCGTGCGCGCGTGATCAGCAGGCCGTTCACCAGGCCGACGATCGCGCCGCTCAGCACACCGACGATGAGCCCGCCGGCGACGGTGAGCCACGGGTTGAACCCCGCCCCGTTCATGGCCTGCATCATCAGGGCGCACAGGACGCCCGACCAACCGAGGTTGGATCCTACGGACAGGTCAATCCCGCCCGAGATCACCACATACGTCTCGCCGATCGCCATGAGCATGACCGGCGCCCAGTCCTGCAGGATGTTGCCGAACGACGCGGTCGAGAAGAACAGCGGGTTGAGCACGGAGAAGCCCAACACCATCACGATGTACACGATGAGCAGGACCGCGGGCTGGCTGGTCCGCACCTCAGCGATCCGCACCCGCCAGCCGCCGGCATGTCCGGTACCAACGTCCCGATCGCGCACGGTCATCTCGTGTTCCGCGGCCTGGCTGTTCGGCGGCATCATGCACACTCCACGGTGTTGGGGGCAGGATCGTCAGTGACGACCGGGCACGCGGTCACTGCGGGTGACGCGTCTGCCACGGACAGGCGGCTCGGCGGCCGCCGGCTCCGAACCGATGAATGGGCAGGGGGCACTCTCGTGGGGTGTGGGCCAAGAGAGTGCCCCCTCCCTGCTGCACGGTGAACTTGGTCTGAGTCCGCACCTATGGTCAGCCGGAGGGGATCTGCCACTGCCGGCCGACCATCACGGTGCGGGTTGCGCCGAACGCCGCGCGCCTACTGCTTGTAGGTGTACTGCTCCGTCGTGCTCAGGTTCGCCTGCGTCATGGCCACGTTCGGGATGATGACGTCCTTCTGGAAGTCGTTCTTCCCCTGCACAGCCGCGACGGCGTCCTGCAGCGCCAGGGTTGCCTCCTCGGCAGGGTTCTGCGCGATCAGCGCGCTGAACACGCCCTGCTTGAGATAGGACACTTCGGCCGGGTAGGCATCGTAGCCGACAAGCTTGACCTTGCCGACGAGGTTCTTGTTCTGGAGCGCGGCAACAGCGCCGGTTCCCGAGGTTCCGTCAATGGCGAAGATGCCGGCCAGATGCGGGTACTTGAGAAGAATGGTGTCGATTGCCGAGGTTGCAGCCGAAGGCTGGCTGTACGAGTACTGCGTCGGGCCCACCAGCTGGATGTTGGGGTACTTGGCGATCTCCTCGGTGAAGCCCTTCGCCCGAGCCGCATCGGTGGTGACCGTAGGCGAACTCGACTGGATGTAGACCTGACCCTTTCCGCCGATCTGCTGCGCCAGGGTGTCAGCCGCGAGCTTGCCCCCGCCCACGTTATCGCCCGTGATGAACGCGGTGATGAGGCTCGGGTCATTGATCGTCGTGTCGACGTTGATGACCGGGATCTTCTGTGCGACGAACTGCTGGACCATGGCCGTGAGCGCATTGGGGTCGGTCGGCACCAGCACCAGTGCGTCGGGCTTCAGGGCGAGCATGGACTCGACGAACGGGAGTTCCGCCTGCGGCGAGTACGCGGTCGAGCTGCCCTCCCAGATCAGCCGGATGTTCAGCTTCTGGGCCTCCTCCTGCGCGGCGAGTTCCATCGACAGGAAGAAGGGATCAGAGGCGATGCCGGGGACAAAGCCAACCGTGATCTGCTTTGGCGCGGCGCTGGCGGCAGCGGCCGCAGCGCTGGCCGGTGCGGCGCTCGCCGGTGCTGCAGCGCTTGCGGGAGCCGCGGCGCTCGCCGGTGCTGCAGCGCTTGCCGGGGCGGCCGGAGCGGCGGCGCTGGCGGGTGCCGTGGACGACGCGCTGGAGCACGCCGTGGTGACTAGCAACCCCAGGGTGACCGCGGCCGCCACCGTTGGTCGTAGAGAGCGCCTCATCGTGTCTTCCTCCTACTGGGAGCCGCTCGACTGCGCGTGCTCGAGAGCTCACAAGCCCTCATTCTCGGGCCGACGTCTCGAAAACGTGTGCGCAATCGTTTTCCATCATACGAGCGCGACGCGACCTGTCAAGCGGCTGGCCTTGCGCCACGACACACCCCCGCGGTCTGCATATATCGTGTGTCACTCTTGCTGGAACGCCACAGTGGCGGACGCGTGGTCTCGGCGACGGAGCCCGTTCGAATGAGCACGCAGCGGCGGCATCCACGCACAGGTGACCTCGCGGGCGGGGCCCGCTCCCAGGCCACGACCGACGTGGACCGATGGCCGCGCGGCCACCCCGTGACTGGGGTAGGAGACCAGCGAACGCCGGGTCGCGTGGGTTGACGAGACCCCAGAGACCCTGTACGCTCGAAACGATTGCGAGGGAGAGCGCGCGTTGATCACGGTGACGGACGTGGCGAAACGGGCTGGGGTGTCGACCAGCACGGTGTCCCACGTTCTCAATCGCACGCGCCCGGTGTCGGATGAACTGCGCCAGAGGGTGCTGGCGGCGATCGAAGACCTGGGCTATGAGCCCAACGCCGTCGCGCGGTCTCTCCGGATGCGCCGATCCAACACGCTGGGACTCGTGATCTCGGATCTGGAGAACCCGTTCTTCACGGCGGTGGTCCGAGGGGTCGAGGACGTGGCGCAGGAGAGCGGATACACGCTGATCCTCTGCAACAGCAACGAGGAGGTCGCGCGCGAGCGCGACTACATCCGCGTGCTGCTGGCGCGACGCGTCGACGGCCTCATTCTGTCCCCGGTGGGCGAGAAGCACGAGCTTCTCGCGCGGATCGTCCTCGAGCGTTTCCCGCTCGTCTTCTTCGATCGGTACGTGCCCGGCCTCGACGTCTCGTCCGTCGGGATCGACAACGAGCAGGGTGCCTATGAGGCGGTGCGCCATCTCGTCCTTCTGGGGCATCGCCGGATCGCGATGGTCTCAGGTCGCGTGGGGCCCTCGACCGGCCGCGACCGTATCGCGGGCTACCGCCGTGCGCTCCGAGAGGCGGGCATCGACCTGGACGACCGCCTGATCGCCGAGGGCTATTCGACCTCGGAGGGTGCGTCGCGGGCAGTCACGACGTTGCTCGAACTCACGCCCCGCCCCACCGGCCTGTTCGCCGGCAACAACCTCATGACCATCGGGGCCCTCGCGGCCATCGAGGACGCCGGATTGTCGGTGCCCGAGGACATCGCCCTCGTCGGCTTCGACGACTTCGCGTGGTCAGAGGTCTTCCGACCACGCCTCACCACCATCGCGCAGCCCACCTACGAGCTGGGCCGCACCGCGGCTGAACTGTGCCTGCGCCTCATCAACGCCGATCGGGACGAACCCACTCGACAGGTCACCATGCGGGGCCAGCTGATCGTGCGCGAATCCTCGGGAGCCCCGGTCGACCAGATGACGCCCCTGTCCGAGCGGCGACTCGGTCGCACGCGCACGCAGACGCCGGGGACACACGCGGCACGATGATCATCTGGCGTCGCATCGCGAGTGGATGCCCCGACCCAGCGCACCTGGACTGCCTCACGTGACGTACGGCGTCAGCTACCGCCAGATCCTCCGCGAGGTCGAACGCGTTCTCTCCGGCGTCGACCCGGATGAGGTGGAGCGCCTTGTCGGCGAAGTCCTGCGAGCCCACACCGTCGTCACTGCGGGCGCCGGCCGAGTCGGCATGGCAGCGCGCGGCTTCGCGATGCGACTCGGGCACCTCGGTCGGCGGGCGTATGCGCTCGGCGATGCTGCCGTGCCCGCAATCGGCAACGGGGACCTCCTCGTGGTCGCATCCGGTTCTGGCGAGACTCAGACCATCGTCGCTGTTGCCGAGGTCGCCAAAGGCAGCGGTGCGCGCGTGGCGCTGCTGACGGGACGGAGAGACTCTCGGCTCGGTGCGCTCGCCGACACCGTGGTCGTGGTGCCTGCGCCATCGAAGGCGCATGCCGTCGACGGCTTCGCCTCCGTCCAGCCCATGACGACGCTCAACGAGCAGTGCCTGCAGTTGCTGTTCGACGCGATCGTCCTTGACTTGATGGCTCGGAGCGGCGAGAGCCACGAGACGATGTGGCGTCGCCACAGCAACCTCGAGTAGGTCAGCCGTGTTCGCACCCTGCAAACTCGCCGCGTCCCTGATCTGTGCGGACATGCTCGATCTCGGAACCGAAGTCGAGCGCCTGGAGCGCGGACAGGCCGACCACATTCACCTCGACGTCATGGATGGCGTGTTCGTGCCGCGATACGGCCTGCCTCCGGAGGTACTCAGCGCGGTGCGCAAGCGCACCTCCATTCCGGTCGACGTCCATCTCATGGTTGCCGATCCCGAGCCGTACATCGACACGTTCGTCCGGGCAGGCGCCGACATCGTGACCTTCCACATCGAATCGACCATGCACGCGTCCCGGGTGATCGGACGCATCAGGCAGGCCGGCGCCAGGGCGGGCGTCGCCCTCAATCCCGCCACCAGCCCGAACGTACTGGAGTGGATCGCAGAGGATCTGGCGCTGGTCCTGGTCATGGCCATCAATCCGGGCATCGTCGGACACAGGCTGATACCAGGGATGATCGCCAAGATCACCCAGGTGCGGGACCTGGTGAATGGGGTCAATCCAACCTGCATCGTCGAGGTCGACGGCGGCGTCACGTTCGAAAGCGCGCCGCGCATGGTGGCCGCCGGCGCCGACATGCTCGTCTGCGGCAACTCGACGATCTTCCGGCCGGACAGGCCTGTCGACAAGGCGCTGCGGGATCTGCGCGCCTCTCTGCGATCGGCGAGCCCGCGCAGCGGCGGAGAACCCTGACCTCGCCTCTCCGCAGAATCCCGTCTGTCAGCGCTGGCTCTCGCTCGATCGTTCTCCGCTTGTCGCGCCTGCGCAGACCCAGCGATGCAGGGCAGGGCGACGAGCGGGCCTGGGGGCCGGGGACCTGCCGAGCGTGACCGGGGCTGGTAACATGCCTCCCGCGCCGACATAGCTCAGCGGTAGAGCAGCTGTTTCGTAACCAGCCCCGAGGGGGTTGTGAGGCGGTTTCCCGCACGGAAACAGCAGGTCGGGGGGCCTGAATAGGACCTACACCCCCCAGGCAAACCCCCCAAACGGGCTATCGAACGAGGCTCCGCGTGCGCCTACGCTGGCCGCGTGGCACGACGACGGCGACGGGCGGAAT
>JAJYJR010000863.1 GCA_021789355.1 Chloroflexota bacterium
GGCCACAGGCGCTGGGCCGCGGGGGCGCAGGGGCAGGGCGCAGGCACTGGCGCGTGCGCGGTGGGCGCAGGGGCAGGGCGCAGGCACTGGCGCGTGCGCGGTGGGCGCAGGGGGGGCGGGCGCAGGCACGGACCCAGCGCGTGCCCGGGAGCGGCCGACGCCGCGCTACACCCGTTCCGAGATCTCGATGATCGCCGGTGCGGTCCGGTTGAAGTGCTCCGCGATCCAGAACTGCCAGCCGTACTTGCGCCGCATCCGGCCGAGCCCGGCGGCCACCTCGTCGGACGTCGCGGCCAGACGGGCCTGCGCCGGCGCCCACGGTCCCTTCGGACGGCCGCGCGGGTCGCTGGCGCAGACCTCGACCAGCGGGTTGTGGCGGATGCGCTTGACCTTGCCCGCCTCGGGCCCGGTCCAGACGTAGAGGCGGCCGGCGTCCACGGCGGCCCAGACAGGCGTGTCCACGGCGACGCCGCTCCTGCGGAACGTGCGCAGGCAGATGTAGCGGGGATCGCCGAGATCAGCGAGGGGCACGGGTCGCCTCCGGTGGCAGGACGGGGACGACGCCGCAAACGATAGCGGCCCTTTCCCGACGCCGCGGGCAGGGGCCGCCAGATCGGTCGCCCAGCAGAAGCTCAGTACTGGAACAGCAGCTCGCGGTACTTGGGCATCGGCCACAGCTCGTCGGCGACCAGCGTCTCCAGCTCGTCGGCGACCGCGCGCAGCGTGTTCTGGGCGGGGATGACCCGGTCCGCGAAGGCGCGCGCCTCGGCCTGGACCGTCTCCGCCTCGTGCGCCTCGTGCTGCGCCTGCTCGAGGGCGTGGATCGCGTCGACCAGGTCGTCCGCCAGCGAGGCGACCTGGTCGGCGACGGTCTTGACGCCCTTCGAGTAGCCCGCCGAGGCGAGCTGGCCCAGGTAGGTGACCGCGGCCGGCAGGATCATGGTCTTGGCCATGTCGAGCGAGCAGTTCGCCTCGATGTTCTGGACCTTGACGTACTTCTCCCAGAAGATGTCCAGGCGGGCCTGGAGCTCCCGCTCGGACAGCACGCCGAACTTGCCGAACACCGCCTTCGACTGGGGCGTGCCCAGCGCCGGCAGGGCGTCCACGGTGGTGCGGTTGTTGGGCAGCCCGCGGCGGGCGGCCTCCGCGTGCCACTCCTCCGCGTAGCCGTTGCCCTCGAACAGCACCCGCTTGTGCTTGCGGACGATGCCCGACAGGATCGACGTCAGGCCGTCGAAGTCGCCCGGCGTCAGCTGCTCGAGCTCGTCGGCGAGGCTGGACAGCGAGTCGGCGACCGCGGTGTTGAGCGCAGTCTGGGGCCAGTAGATGGGGGCGGATGAGCCCACCGCGCGGAACTCGAACTTGTTGCCCGTGAAGGCGAACGGCGAGGTGCGGTTGCGGTCGGTGGCGTCCTTGGCGAGCGTCGGCAGCGAGGTGACGCCCAGTTCCACATCGCCGCCCTTCATCGATGCGGACGCAGCGCCCTGCTCGAGCTGGCTGACCACGTCCTCGAGCTGGCTGCCCAGGAACACCGACATGATCGCGGGCGGGGCCTCGTTGGCGCCGAGGCGGTGGTCCTGGCCAGCGTCCGCGATCGAGGCGCGCAGCATGGCCGCGTGGACGTCGATCGCGCGGATGATCGCGATCAGGAAGGCGAGGAACTGGGCGTTGGCGTGCGGGTCGGCGCCCGGGTCGAGCAGGTTCTCGCCGAGGTCGGTGGACATCGACCAGTTGTTGTGCTTGCCCGAGCCGTTGATCCCGGCGAACGGCTTCTCGTGGATGAGGAACGCCAGCCCGTGCATCGGCGCCAGCCGGCGCATGGTGGACATCACGATCATGTTGTGGTCCGAGCCGACCGAGGTCGCCTCGAACACCGGCGCCATCTCGAACTGGGCCGGGGCGACCTCGTTGTGGCGCGTCTTGGCCGGGATGCCCAGGCGCCAGAGCTCGCGGTCGAGGTCCATCATGAACGCCAGGATCCGGGCGCGGATCGGGCCGAAGTACTGGTCCTCGAGTTCCTGGCCCTTGGGCGACGGCGCGCCGAACAGCGTCCGGCCGGTGAGCACGAGGTCCGGCCGCTGGTCGGCCAGCCGCCGGTCGACCAGGAAGTACTCCTGCTCGGGCCCGATGGTGGTGAACACCCGCGACGCCGACGTGTTGCCGAACCAGCGCAGGATGCGGAGCGCCTGCCTGCCCAGCGCCTCCTGGCTGCGCAGGAGCGGGATCTTGTGGTCGAGGGCCTCGCCCGTGAACGAGACGTACGCGGTGGGGATCGTGAGCGTGACGCCGTTGGGCTCGACCTGCAGGAAGATCGGGCTGGTGACGTCCCAGGCCGTGTAGCCGCGGGCCTCGAAGGTGGCGCGGATGCCGCCCGACGGGAACGAGGACGCGTCCGGCTCGCCCTGGAGCAGGTTCCGGCCGCTGAACTCGGCGATCGTGGCGCCGTCGCTGATCGGCGCCAGGAACGAGTCGTGCTTCTCGGCCGTGGAGCCGGTCATGGGCACGAACCAGTGGGTGTAGTGGGTGGCGCCCTGCGCCATCGCCCACTCCTTGACCCCGTGCGCGACCGCGTCGGCGATCTCCGGCGCGAACGGCTCCAGGCCGTCGATGACCCGGCGGAGGCGACGGAAGATCGGCTTGGGCAGGTACTCCCGCTGGACCTCCTCGTGGAACACGTACTGGCCGTAGATGTCCTCGCCGGCGTGCTCCAGGTAATTCTGCGTTGAGGCGACCTTGTGGTTGGAGATCGTCTCGATGGCCTTGTGGCGAGCGGTCATGGGGCTCCTGCCGGGTGTCACGGTCTGCGCGCGGGTGACGAGGGACTGGCCTCGAACGTACCGC
>JAJYJR010000864.1 GCA_021789355.1 Chloroflexota bacterium
GCCGATCAACGCAGCGACTGCCTCGCGTGCTCTCCCCGCGAGAGGGAGGCAACAGACGGTGATTCCGCCAGGCGCCCCAGGTTCATCTGTGAGCACGGGCTCATGGCACCAAGGCTCTGCGACCTTCGTCCGACCGCCGGTGCTCATTTTCTGCCCGACGCGATCGGGCCAGCGGCCCGCGTGCATCTGTGAATGAAAGGTCCCGATCAGATGGCCTGATCGCGCCATAGAACCTGTCACGGCGGTCCGTCACGATCGCGCCGATGAACGCGATGATCGAACTGACGGACCAGGAGTGGTGGCTGGTTCGTGACCTGTTCGACCCGCGAGGGCGGCGCGGCGTGCCAGCCCGCTATCCCCGTCGCCGGATGGTCGAGGCCATCCTCTTCCTCGCCCGTACCGGCTGCCAGTGGCGCTACCTGCCGGAGCGTTACCCGCCCTGGTCGGCGGTGTGGCAGCAGTGGCGGCGCTGGCGCGCCAACGGGGTCTGGGAACGGGCGATGGCCCGCCTCGCCCGGCTCATCCGGCAACGTGCCAGGCGCAAACACGTCGAGCCGACGAGGGTGATGATCGATGCCCAGACGGTGCGCGGCGGGCGCGCCGGGCCGACGTTCCACAACGCCGGCGGACGGGGTGGCCGCACCATCGGCGCGAAGCGCAGCATCCTCATCGAGTATCTCGGCCTGCCGCTGGCGGCCCGCGTCGATCCCGCCAAGCCGCACGACGTGAAGGTGGGGCGCGAGCTGCTGGCGTCCGGGCTCAAGGACCTGCCGCTCGTGCGCGACGTGATCGCCGACCGCGGCTACCGGGGCCTGGCCGCCCTGGCCGCCCGCCGCCAGGTCACCCTCAACATCAAGGCGCCACCCAAGGGCAGCACGGGCTTCGTGCCCCTTGCGCCGCTCTACAAGGTGGAGCACGCGTTCGCCCGGCTGGGACGCTGGCGCAGGCTCTCGCGCTGTTACGAGGGGACCGAGGCGAGCGCGAAGGCGTGGCTCGAGGTCGCCTGCCTCGCCTACCTGTTCGCGCGCTGGCGGATCGAACCGCCTGATCGATCGGGCGGTCAGGACGGCTTGTCCGCACCCGCCCGAGGTCATCGCGGTACCAGCGCGAGAAACCTTCAGGCGGTTGGTGATCGGGCCGGGGAAGCATTGCGAAGTGTTAGGACTCGGTTGAGTGTAGTGTTTGGGCCCGACCGATTGCAGCGTTTGGGCCCGACGACCTGTAGCGTTTGACTCCGACCGGATGTAGCCTATGATCAAGTGGGCGCCGTCAGGAGGGTGGTGTGGACTATCTGCGGCGGGTGGTCGAGAACGAGCTTGACGAGCTCCGTGACCTACCTGCCATCGCGATCGAGGGAGCGAAAGGCGTCGGGAAGACCGCGACTGCGACCACGCGGGCACGCACCGTGTATGCCCTCGACCAGCCCGGCCAGCTCGAGATCGTCCGTGCGGATCCCACCCGACTCACCAGGGGCGAGCGACCGATCCTCATCGACGAGTGGCAGCGCTACAAGGAGAGCTGGGACATCGTTCGCCGTGCCGTCGATGCCGATCACTCTGGTAGCCAGTTCGTGCTCACCGGCTCTGCTCGGCCTCGCGAACAACCGGCGCACAGTGGCGCAGGCCGGATCGTGACCGTGCGCATGCGTCCTATGACCCTCGCCGAACGAGGTGTCGGCGTGCCCACGGTTAGCATGGCCGCCCTGCTCAGCGGCGATCGTCCGAAGATCGATGGCGAGACGTCTCTCACGCTCGACGACTACGTCGAGGAGATCCTCAACTCGGGGTTCCCGGGACTGCGTGATCTCAAGGGGCGAGCCCTGCGGGCCAGCCTGGACGGATACATCGACCGGATCGTCGAGAAGGAGTTTCCGCTCCTGGGCTTCGTGGTCCGCAACGAGGCGGCCCTGCGTCGCTGGCTGACGGCCTATGCGGCAGCGACCGCCACGACGGCATCGGGCGAAACGATCCGTGACGCCGCGATAGGTAGCGAGGGAACGAAGCCGGCGCGGACGACGACTGCGCCGTACAGCGACGCGCTTGAGGGTCTTTGGGTCGTGGACCCGCTACTCGCGTGGTTCCCCTCGACGGGCCAGTTCAACCGAATCGTGGGGCCTCCGAAGCATCACCTCGTCGACCCCGCGCTCGCTGCGCGTCTGCTCAACGCCGACCACGACGCACTCGTGTCAGGGCAACCGATCGGGCCGAACATCCGCCGATCCGGGACGCTGCTCGGGAGCCTCTTCGAGTCCCTCGCGTGTCTGTCCGTCCGCGTGTTCGCCGAGGCCGCGGAGGGCCGCGTGTGGCACTACCGAACGAAAGGAGGCGAGCGGGAAGTCGACTTCATTGTGGAAGCGTCGGATCGTCGCGTCCTCGCCATCGAGGTGAAGCTCAGCGCGGTGGTCACGCGAGATGACACAAGGCACGTCCGCTGGCTCCGCGATCAGCTCGGCGACCGGTTCGCGGACGGCATTGTGGTCTCCACGGGGTCCGCGGCGTACCGAGACGCGGATGGGATCGCGATCGTACCCCTTGCATTGCTCGGGGCCTGACGTCCCTCGCGTCGCGGACTCGCCTCGGTACTGCTCTCGTGATCCGCCCGTCCGCTTCCTACTCGCACGGAGCGAATATGCGGCGACTCGACGTCTCGAGCCAGTCAGGGCTCACGAAGCGAGTTGCCTGGAGTGGCAACCAACAAGGAGCCCCGTGGCACAGCCGTGCCGCCCCCTGCGATTGGCTGCGTTTCATTCACAGATGCACGCGGGCGCGGCCCGATCGCGTCGGGTCGAAAATCAGCGCCGGCGGTCGGACGAAGGTCGCAGAGCCTTGGTGCTGCGAGCC
>JAJYJR010000865.1 GCA_021789355.1 Chloroflexota bacterium
GCCTCAGCCTCGCGCCCGACCCCCGCGATGCTGCCCACCGAGATCGTCAGGACGGGGATCGCCAGGGCGGCCACCAGCACCGGCCCCAGCCAAGCCACCGGCCGTGTCCAGCCGCGCACCCGCCCGATCCGCACCAGCAGCCCGTCGAGTGCCATCAGGCACGCGATCAGCAGCAGCACCTGCACCGGCCCCGCCGCGTGCAGGAAGGTGCCCCAGGTGGTGGACACCGGGAAGAAGAGCGTGGTGGCCGTGAAGGTGATCACCGAGAGCAGCAGCAGCGGCCGCAGCGCGCCGCCACGTCCCTGCCAGGGCAGCGCGACCAGCCCGATCGGGCCGGCCGGGATGGCCGGGATCAGCAGCACGTCCACCAGGTTGTGCTCGAAACCCGTCACGCGGGCCCCGACGAGCCCGCCCAGGCCCTGGGCGAGGTAGCGGGCCAGGGTGGGCCTGTCCTGCCAGGCGAAGATGTCGAAGCCGGTCACCGACAGCGCGTTGGCCAGCGCCTGCCCCGGCAGCGGCGAGCCGAACGCCAGCCAGTCGCGGAGCATCCAGGGCACGTAGATCGCGATCGAAATGACGGCCGGCACCGCGATCAGCCGGAGGCGGGTCCCGCGATCGAGCCGCCCCCGGGCGCCGCGTGCGCCGAACCAGGCGAGGATCGCCCACGTCAGCGCCACCCAGAGCGCCTCGTTGCGCGCCAGCGCCGCCAGCCCCAGGACCACCCCGAGCCCCAGCAGCCGGGGGTCGCGAATCGCACCTCCGCGCGGGTCCCGCAGGATCCGCGTCACCAGGAGACAGGCGGCCAGCGCCAGGACCGTGAACGGCGCCGTCGAGTCGGGGAGCGCGCCGTGCACCACCAGCGGTCCGTACGCGGCCGCCACCAGGCCCGTGCCGAGTGCCAGCGTTCGGGCACGCCCGGAGGGCAGACCCCGCTCCACGGCCACGTCCGCCGCCAGCCGCCACGCGAGCACCGGGACCAGCGCGCCCACCAGCATGGCCGAGACCTGTGCGGCCCGGAAGGTCGCGCCGAGCAGCGCCATGGGGACGGCGTCCAGGAAGGTGGCCAGCGGCATCCAGACTTCGAACGCGGCCCGCGGCACCACCAGCGGCGGTGTCTGGTAGCTCCACAGCGCCTGGCTGACGAGGCCGTGCCCCTCCAGCAGGTTTCGGGCCACCGCCACGTAGTAGGCGGTGTCCTCGGGCACGGGATAGGGGATCTGCAGGGCGGCGAGCGCCCGTACCGCCAGGGCGGCGACGAAGACCACCCCGGCGCTCAGCCACGCCTCGCGGCGGTTCACGGCGCGGCCGTGCGCCTTCGGTCCGACGCCGGTGCGGTCGTGCGGCAGCTGCAGCGGCCCCTGGTCATCCCAGCGCCCGCAGACCGCGGCAGTCGATGGGTCTCCCCGACGCGTACTGCGCCTCGAACTCCTCGTGCGCAGCCAGCAGATCGACCTCGTGCGCCTCGTAGTGCCGCGATGCTCCCGTTCCGTCGGGCAGCACGCACTTCGCGTGAGGAATCGCTTCGCGCGCGCCCAGCGGGTGGAGGTGGTAGCCGCGGCGGCCGCCGTTCACCAGGTCGAAGTAGTCGTAGTCGTACCGGACGCGCACCCATCCCAGGGCCGACCTCCGCCACCACTCTTGGTAGCGGAAGCGAGCGTCGTCGGGCCACCCCGGGCCAAGGCCGGGCGCGAGCAGGTCCGCGAGGATCTTGCGGACCTCGCGATTCGCGCCGAGATCCTGGAAGTCGACCCGGCCCAGCCGATCGAGGCGCGCGTACACGCCATCGCGCCGCTGGTTGAACGCCTGGGCCGACAGTGGCCTCACGCGGGAACCGCATCGACCGGGGGCGCAGCCTCGATCTCCCGCGCAACGTCGCTGTCCGGGGCCTGGGTGATGGAGGACGGTGAGAGCCGCTCCGGCTCGAGCAGGGCGATTACCGCCCGCACCGGAATGCGGTACGTCCGCTCCGAGAGCTTGACCGCGTAGAGGCGGCCGGTCCCGATGTAGTTGAGGATCGTGGACGGGTGCACGCTCGCCATGGCGGCGACTTCGTGAGGTGAGTAGAAGGACTTGGTGTATTCCATCGCGTGGCTCCTTACTTCGCTATCCAGCACGATAGAGCACGCGCCGAAGTTGTCAATCTGGCCGAGGTGACGGCACGACCAGCATGGCGGCGCCGCCCGAGCTGCAGCCGGGCAGCGACTGGTCGAAGCAGACCGGGTAGATGACCGCCTCGACCGACGTGGCCGATCCGCCAGGCGCGCTCGAGCCCCCGGGCGTCCCAGCCGCGCCCGAGCTTCCCGAACCCGGTAGCACGAACGCCGGCGGTCCCAGCCACGAAGGCGGTGTCGCGCCCGCCAGCAGCGGCGCCAGCGCCGGCACCGCGCCGCCACGCTCGAGCACGAGCCAGCGCACCCCGTACGCCCGGGCCGCCTGCTCGATCACCGGGAGCGGGTCGTTCGGGATCACCACCCCGCCGTGCCCCGTCAGGTACTCGAACGTCGCCGTGTCGATCGACATCAGCAGGTCACCCGGGACCGCGAGCCGGTCGATCGCCGCCGTCAGCTGCGCGCGCTCGGTCAGCGTGGACTCCCAGCCGGCGTGCACACTCGCCGCCGCGAGCGCGGATCCCGCGATCACCAGGGCCAGCACCGCCACGCTGAGCAGCCGCGCCAGTCGGACGGCGTCCAGTGAGCGGCGCCGGGCCGCGACCCACCCGGCGACGGCCACGATCCCCTCCATCGCGAGCCAGTACGTGACCGGCGCCAGCGACACGCTCGCGTGCAGGAACATGCCGTTCGGGACGTGGATCGCGAAGAGCAGCCCCGAGAACA
>JAJYJR010000866.1 GCA_021789355.1 Chloroflexota bacterium
CCCGGTTCCCCTCGAAGACGATGCCGAACATGTCGTACGCCTCGCGCTCCATCCACTCGGCGCCCTTCCAGAGGAACGTGGCCGAGGGGACCCTCGGGTCGTCGCGCGCGAGGTCGACCACGATCACCCGGAGCCAGTCGGGCGTCGTCTCCGACCACAGGTGGTACACGACCTGCATCGAATCCCCGGTATCGACGCCCGCGACGTCGGCGAGCACCTCGAACCGGAAGGCCGGGTCGTCGTGGAGCGTCCGCAGCACGTCGACGGTCGAGCCGGCGGCGATCCGGATCTCGGTCTGGTCGTGACGCTGCCGCACCGGGCCGATCAGGACCGGACCGAGGCGTGCCTCCAGGCGGCGCTTGAGCGCGGTGTCCGTGGCGACTCCTCCCGTCAGCGCTCGACCGGCACGTTCGGTCCCACGGCGCGCTCGGCCCAGCGCCCGCGTCGCTGCACGATCAGCTGCTGGAGCTTCATCATGCCGTAGATGAGCCCCTCGGGACGCGGCGGGCAGCCCGGCACGTAGACGTCGACCGGCATGATCCGGTCGATCCCCTGGACGACCGAGTAGGAGCGCTTGAAGCGGCCCCCCGAGCAGGTGCAGTCGCCCATCGCGACGCACCACTTGGGCTCGGGCATCTGCTCCCAGAGCCGCAGCAGCGGCCCCGCCATCTTGGTGGTGAGCGTCCCGGCCACGATCAGCACGTCCGCCTGCCGCGGGCTGGCCCGGAACGGGAACATGTTGAAGCGGTCCACGTCGTTGCGGCTGGTCGCGGTCGACATCATCTCGATCGCGCAGCAGGACAGCCCGGACAGGAGCGGCCACAGGCTGTTCATGCGGAGCAGGTCCAGCAGGTAGTCGGCCTTCGCGGGGATGACCTCCAGCGCGCCCCAGCGCGCGTTGTCGCCCGGGTCCACCGCGGCCTCGACCTGGTGAAGGTGCGTAATGACGGGCGGCTGGCCGCCTCCGTAGGCGGCCGGGTTCGACGACGACCAAAACTCGTTGGGGACGACGATGGGCTCGGCGAGCGCGCCTCCCGACGGAACCGCCAGCGACCCGCTGCCCGTGGGGTGCGGTGTCCCGGGCGCGACACTCTGGTGCCCGCGATCCTCCGGGTTCAGCGCCACCGCAGCACGCCCTTTCGCCACGCGTAGGCCAGCCCGAGCATCAGGATCCCGACGAATACGGCCATGCTGACCAGGCCACCCACCAGCACGTCACGGAAGACGATCGCCCAGAGATAGACGAACACGACCTCGATGTCGAAGGCGACGAACAGCAGCGCGTAGATGTAGAACGAGAGGCCGAAGCGCCCCCACGTGTCTCCGAACGTGTCGATGCCCGACTCGTACGGGAGCCCCTTGTGGCGGTCCCCTCGGTTCCGGTGACTGATCAGCCAGGCCAGCCCGATCGTCAGGAAGACGAACGAGGTGCCGGCGATCAGGAACCCCAGGACGTACCAGAGTCCGGTCACGTTTCCTCATCACGAAGATCAGGCGCCGCGGATAGTGCTCGGGACGCGCCTGTTGGTGGGGGCATTCTATCGCAGAGCGGGCGGCCGCCCGGCGGGTGCGATGCGCGCGGACGCGCGCCGGCCGGGCGTGGCCGGTCACGTGGTGCTCACCGGATGCCGTGCAGGAGCAGCGGCACCCCGGGTCCCACGAGCGTGTGGCCGCCGAGCAGGATCGGCACGGGCGAGCCGGCCGCGGCGGCCGTCAGATCGCACAGCCAGGGGTCGGCGATGCCGGCGGGTCGCAGCAGGTCGGAGGCGAACCGGTCCTCGTCGGCGGGCCAGGCGTCCTCGTCGGGACCGAGACGATCAGCGAGCAGCACCCGGCTGTCGAGTATGGCGGCGTCGGCGAGGTCTGCGACGATGGACGGGAGCGCATCGGGACCGCGCACGGCGAGCAGGCGCCCGATCGTGGCACGGGCCGGCCGGCCGGGGCCGGGAGCAGGCGCCGGCGGGGGTGGGGCGCCGAGCGCCGTCTCGCGAGTGGAACGGCCACCCGCCGTATCTCGCACGGCACGGCCCGGGGGCCACTCGCGCGCGACACCGCCGGTGGGCGCCCCCATCGCCAGCGGCGAGGAGGCGCGCAGGCCGCGTTCCTCGGCCAGGAAGCGCACGCGGCAGCGGACGTGCCGCTCGAGCCAGGCGAGCGTCCGGGAAGAGCTCCGGCCGAACACCAGGAGCTCTCGGCGCGGGTCGGATCCGATGGCCCGGATCTCGTCGAGTCGCGGGACCGAGAGCCCGTGCATGGCCGCGATGCGGGAGAACGCGGATGGGGTGTCACCGGCGAGCGCCAGCAGCGCGAGGTCCAGCGGGGTGTCGAGGTCGAGCGCCAGCCGGTCTCGCCCGGGGAGCTCGGCGACCGCGTAGCCCGCCACCTCCTCGAGCCAGCGCGGGAGCGCGTTGTCCGACGGGAGCGACGGCAGGTCGCGGAGGGCGGCCGCCTCCGCGACGGCGCAGACGTCGGACGAGTACCGGTTGTTGGTGAGCGCGGCGCGACGGGTGCCGGCGGCGACCTCCACGAGCCGGCGCGCGTCGGCGGGCTGGAGCCGCGGGACCGCGCCGCTGCCGAGCACCACGCACGCCTCGATCCGCGCATCGCGGACCAGCCCGGCCAGCGCCTCCCCGAACGATCCGCCGGGCGCGGCGAGCAGCGGGGGAAGGGCTCGGTCACCCGGGGCCGCGTCGGCGTCCGATGGCGAAGCGCCCCGCGCTGCGTCCGCGCCCCGCGCTGCGTCCGCCACCACCCGCGCTGCGTCCGTGCCCCGCGCCACGTCCACCCGCCGCGCCACGTCCGCGCCCCGCGCTGCGGCCAGCACGACCCGGGCG
>JAJYJR010000867.1 GCA_021789355.1 Chloroflexota bacterium
TGCGGCACGGCGGATCGATCGACCGGCGCCGTGGCGGGTGTCCGGGCTCCCCGCGTGGGACCTCCCCGCGTGGTTAGCACTCTCAGGGTGAGATTGCTAACACATGTCAGGCCGGGCGTCAAGGTCGAGCCCGGGCCGCTGTCGAGCCCGGGCCGCAGGTCGAGCCCGGCCCCGGGCCGCGACCTGCGCTACCCTCCAACGCATGGCGCACCATGCCCCCCACCGGGCCGTGATCCTCGCCGTCGGCAGTGAGCTCACCACCGGCGAGACCCGCGACACCAACGGCGGCGATCTGGCGGCGGACCTGAGCCGCATGGGGGTGCAGGTCGTCCGCATGGTGCTGCTACCGGATGAGCTAAGCTCCGTGGCGGCCGCGTTTCGCGAGGCGATCTCCGAGGCCGACCTGGTCGTCAGCACCGGCGGGCTGGGCCCGACCCCCGACGACCTCACGCGCGAGGCGCTCGCCGAGGCCCTCGGCGAGCCCGTCCACGTCGACCCCGACCTGGAGCGCTGGCTCACGCAGCTGTTCGAGCGGCGCGGGATGCGCATGCCGGAGGCGAACCGGAAGCAGGCCTGGCTGATCCCGGGAGCGGAGCCGTTGCTCAACAGTCATGGCACCGCACCCGGCTGGTGGGTGGAACGCGGCGCGGCGATCATCGTGACGTTGCCGGGTCCGCCGCGCGAGCTCCGGCCGATGTGGACGAGCGCCGTGCTGCCGCGTCTCCGAGCCCGCGGGATCGGGACGGAAGTCGCGGTGCGCACCCTCCGCCTGACGGGAATCGGTGAATCGTACGTGGTGGAGGCCCTGGGCGAGGCACTGTTGCGGGCGGAGAATCCCGTGGTCGCGACGTACGCGCGACCCGATGCCGTCGACGTGCGCATCACGGCTCGCCCGGAGCCTGGAGCCGGGGGCCTGCCCGGCCGCTCCGCGGCGGAGCTGCTCGCCCCCACCCAGCAGCGAATCGAGAAGCTCCTGGGCGCTCACGTGTTCGCCCACGACGACGAGACGTGGCCGGACGTGCTCGGCCGCCGGCTGGGAGCCCGCCGGGTGGCCACCTGGGAGCGCGGCACGAGCGGCGCGCTCGCCGCACTGCTGGCCGAGGCGCCGTGGTTCGCGCACGGCGAGGTGGTCGGCGGCGACGCGCCGGAAGACACCGACAGCGCCGGCGGCCTCGCCGACCCGGGACCGCGGGACCTGCCGGGGATCGCGAGCTCGATCCGCGAGCGGGCCGGCGCCAGGGCGAGTGTCGCGATCGATGCCACCCTGCGGGACCGCGACACGCAAGTGCGCATCGCCGTCGACGTGGACGGCGCAACCCGGGGCGAGGCGAGGACCGTGTTCCTGGGCGGCGACCAGGGGCGGCGGCGGGCGGCGCTCGCGGCCTGCGCGGCGCTCTGGGAGGCGCTTGCTCCCGCGGAGGACCGAGACGCCGAACGGCGAGGGCCTAGCTGATCGAGAGGACCGGCGCCGACCGGGCCGCCCGGACGCTCATGCGGGCCGCGACCGTCCGGGCCAGGGCACGCAACGCATCCGCCGCCGGGCCGCCGTCTCGCTGGGCGACGGCAGGGACCCCGGCATCGCCGCCCTGGCGGACCCGCACGTCGAGCGGGATGCCCCCGAAGTACTCCAGGTCGTTCTGCTCGGCGAAGCGCTGGCCGCCGTCCCGCCCGAAGATCTCCGTCGCCTCGCCGCAATGCGGACACACGAACGCGGTCATGTTCTCGACGATGCCCATCACTGGCACGCTCAGCCGGCGGAACATGGCGAGCGCCTTGGTCACGTCCAGCAGCGACACGTCCTGCGGCGTGGTCACCAGCACCGCGCCGCTGATCGGGACGGCCTGCGCCAGCGTCAGCTGCGCGTCGGAGGTGCCCGGCGGGAGGTCTACGACCAGGTAGTCGAGGTCGCCCCATTCCACGTCGCGGAGGAACTGCTGGATCGCGCCGCCGACCAGCGGACCGCGCCAGACGATGGGCTGCCCCGCGGGGACGAAGAACTGGATCGAGATGACCTTCACCCCGTACCGCTCGAGCGGCACGATCTTGTTGTCGGGGCTGGCGACCGGCTGCCCCTCGACGCCGAGCATCAGGGGGATGTTGGGGCCGGTGATGTCGGCGTCGATGAGCCCGACGCTGGCGCCGTCCTGCGCCAGCGCGACCGCGAGGTTGGCCGCCACGGTGCTCTTGCCGACGCCGCCCTTGCCCGACGCGACCGCGATGATGTTCTTGACGCCGGGCAGGAGCTGCTGGGGCTGGACGGGCGTGGTCCGGCGCACATTGCTGGTCCACGTCACGGCGACCTCGCGGGCACCCGCGGCCTGGAGCGCGGCTCGCGCGTTGCGCTCGATGTCGTCCTTGAGCGGGCACGCCGGCGTCGTCAGCTCGATGGTGAAGGCGACGTCTCCCCCGTCGGCGACGACGATGTCGCGGACCATGTTGAGCGTCACGATGTCGCGCCCGAGCTCCGGTTCCTGCACGGTGCGAAGCGCGTCGAGCACCCGGGTGTCGTTGAGTTCGTTCATGCCTGGCGATCTGGCCTCGTGGTGGGTCTGTCGATGTGCGTGCCGCGTCCCGGCCGCGGGCCCGCGATCGGCGTGAGGGCTGGCCCGGGTCGCGCCGCTGCGCGATGGCCCGTGATTTCGTGTGCCTGCGGCGCCGGAATCATACGCGCGAGGCTGGAGACGCACCGGCGCGCGAGGCTGCACACGCACCGGCCGGCCGGCCGGTGCAGCCCGGCGGGCGGTGTCCCGCGGGACCGCCGGGTGCGCGGCGCCTTGCCACGGCCGTACCAGGTCGTGCGCATACCTGCGGAATCCGGCCATCTACCGGTCG
>JAJYJR010000868.1 GCA_021789355.1 Chloroflexota bacterium
CGCCGAGTACGTCAACGTGTTCCTGCTGTCGGGCCTGGCCGTGGTCCTGTTCTTCGGCGGATGGACCGCGCCCTTCCCCTGGCCCTGGCCCGTCCACGTCCTGGTGGCGCCCGGCGAGCTGGGGCTCGGGCTGCTCGCGATCGTCATCCTGGCGCCGCTGGTCGGGTCGACCCTGCTTGCGCTGCCCCTCTGGATGCTCCGGTCCAGCTTGCCGTTCTGGCGCGCCTGGATCCTGGGCCTCGTGCTGTTCACGCTGCTCGCGATCGGCGCCATCGGGATCTACCTGCTGATCAACCTCGACGCGCTCCTCGGGATCGTCTGGTTCTTCGCCAAGGCCTACGTGTTCGTGTTCACCTTCGTGTGGATGCGGGCGACCCTGCCCCGCATCCGCATCGACCAGCTGATGGGGCTGGCCTGGAAATGGCTGCTGCCTGCCTCGCTGGTCAACCTCTTCCTCACCGCGCTCGCCATCCTGGTGGTCCACCCATGAGCTTCGTGCCCGGGCTCGGCATCGTGAAGGGCATGGCCCTCACGCTCCGCCGCTTCTTCGAGCCGAAGGTCACCGTCCAGTACCCGGAGCAGGCGCCCCAGATCCCGCCGCGCCACCGCGGCCGGCTCCAGCTCCTGTACGACGAGTGGGGCGCGCTGAAGTGCGAGACGTGCTTCCAGTGCGCGATGGCCTGCCCCATCGAGTGCATCGACATGGGCGGCACCGACACCAAGGACCGCTTCCACGTGCACTGGGGCCCGCCCGAGCAGTACGCGGAACGCCGCGAGGAGCTGGCCCTCCGCCGCTCCGGCCGCCCCGTCCCCGACCCGGCGTTCGCGTCGTTCAGCCCGCTCGACACCTCCGCCCTCGATCGGCTGCTGGAGGCCGAGGAGTACGACCCGGCCCGGCTGGTGCCGATCCTGGAGCAGACGCAGGCGCTGTACGGGTACCTCCCGGTCGCCGCCATCAAGCACATCGCCAACGCGACCGGGGCCTGGTACGCGGAGGTGTACGGCACCGCGTCGTTCTACGGGCAGCTCCACCTGGAGCCGCCCACGCGGCACACGATCGGGATCTGCCGGTGCCCGGCGTGCTCCCTGCTCGGCGGCGGGGCGATCCGTGCCGCGCTCGAGGGCGCGCTCGGCGTGCCGCTGGGCGGCACGACCGCCGACGGCTCCGTCTCGCTGGAGCCGGTCGAGTGCCACGGCGAGAACGGCGGCGCGCCGTGGGTCACCCTGGACGGCGCGCGGCAGGCGGGGATCACCGCGGCACAGTCGGCGGAGCTGGCGCGGTCGCTGGCGGGCGCGACGCCGGCAGGGCAGGCCTGATGGCGACGATCCTCGCCACGCCCGCGGAGTGGGCGCACGTCACCCTGGCGGGCGCGGGACGGTACCACCCCGAGGAGGGGCTGGCCGCCGCCGAGCGCGCTGGGGCGTGGTCGGCGTGGCGGCAGGCGATGACCACCGGCCCGGAGACGCTGATCGCCCTGATCGACCGGGCCGGCCTGCGAGGCCTCGGTGGCGCCGGGTACCCGACCGCCGCCAAGTGGCAGGCGGCCCGCGCCCAGGACGACACGGTGCGTCACGTGGTGGCCAACGGGATCGAGGCGGACCCGGGAGCCCTGGCGGACCGCACGCTGATGGAGCTCGACCCCCACGCGGTCGTCGAAGGAGCGGCCCTGGCCGCGTACGCCGTCGGGGCCGGCACCGTCCACATCGCCGTGAAGGCCGCCTACGGTCTCGCGGTCGAGCGGCTCCGCGCGGCGGTGGCCGCGGCGGAGGACGCCGGCTACATCGGCGTCAACGCGATGGACCGCGGCTTCGACCTGCACGTCGCCGTGCGACCACTGCAGGGCGCGTTCGTGCTCGGCGAGGAGACGGTCCTGATCCACGGCCTGCAGTCCGACCGGGGCATGCCCGACCAGCGCCCGCCGTATCCCACCGCCCACGGCCTGGACGGCCACCCGACGGTCGTCAACAACGTCGAGACGCTCGCGTCGGTGCCGTGGATCGTGCGCAACGGCGCGGAGGCGTTCGCGGCCGCCGGCCACAACGGCCTCGCGGGCACCAAGCTCGTGCAGCTCTCGGGCTCCGCGCGCCAGACCGGTGTCGCGGAGGTCCCCATGGGCACGCCGCTCCGCGAGGTCCTGGAGCGCGTCGGGGGCGGGATGGCGGCCGGCAGCACGCTCAAGGCCGTGCTCGTCGGCGGGCCCGCGGGAGGCTTCCTGCCGGAGTCGGCACTGGACACCCCGCTCGACCCGGTGGCGCTGGCGGCCGCCGGCGCGATCCTCGGGTCCGGCCAGATCCTGGTAGTGGACCAGCGTGCCTGCATCGTGGAGCTGGGGCGCCTGATGGAGCGCTTCATGTCCGACGAGTCGTGCGGGAAGTGCATCCCCTGCCGCATCGGGACCCGCCGGCTCTACGAGATCGCGGAGCGCGCCACCGCCGGCCGCCCGCGCCCAGCGGACCCGCAGCTCCTCAGGGACCTGTCGGCGGACGTCCGGGACGGGTCGCTGTGCGGGCACGGCATCTGCGCCCCCAACCCGCTCACCAGTGGGGTGCGATACTTCGGCGACGAGTACGACGCCCATTTCACCGCCGGCACGTGTCCCGCCGGCGTGTGCCAGCCGCTGCGCGTGACCACCGTCGCGGCGGCGGCGTCCCACTGATCCGGGTAGCAGCGTGGCCGACCTGATCGAGATCCAGACCGCACCGGAGACGCTCGCCGAGCGGTTCTTCGAGACCCAGTCACCCCAGCGGCCCCAATCCGCGCCGGCCTTCACCATCGAGGTGGACGGGCGCCAGGTGACCGGGCGCGAGGGACAGACCATCCTCGAGG
>JAJYJR010000869.1 GCA_021789355.1 Chloroflexota bacterium
CGATCTGTTGCCCGTTCCGTGGCCTTCCCGGCGATCAGCTGCGGCATCTACGGCTACCCGCTCGACGAGGGCGCCGGGATCGGGCTGGAGACGGTCGCGGCGTGGCTGCGTGGTTCCACCGGCATCGAGCGGGTCACGTTCGTGCTGTTCTCGGGCGACACGTTCGAGGCGTTCAGGCGCGGGCTGGACCGCCTGCCGACCTGACGACCCGGGATGGCGCGCTGCCGACCTGACGACCCGGGATGGCGCGCTGCCTGCCCGCCTGCCCGCCTGCCGGCTGACCTCCGCATCACGCGGCCGACCGTTCCGCCTCCCCGTCCCAGGGTGGTGGCGGTGTGCGCATCGTCCGGACTGGCGAGAACACGAGCCACAGCACGGCGAGAAGCCCGCCTACCGCGCCGGCGGCGATCGCCGCGCGGATGCCGATCACGGCTCCCAGCACACCGCCGATCAGCGAGCCGATCGGGAAGACGCCCCACACGATGAACCGCATCGACGCGTTCATGCGGCCCTGCAGGCGGTCGGGCGTGATCGACTGTCGGAGGCTGACCTGGTTGATGTTGTAGACCGTGCTGCCCGCCGTCCCGAAGAACATCGACGCGAAGAGGAGCGCCATCGCGGTGGACGGCACGGCGACGGGCACCAGCAGGTTCGCCAGCGAGCCCGCGAAGATGGCGACCATGAGCGTGTTTCCAAGCCCGATCCGGGTTGACATGCGGCCCGCGACCACCGCGCCCGCCATGGCGCCCAGGTTCGCGAGCGCGAACGCCAGTCCGATGCGGATCGCGTCGAGCCGCAGCTCCCGGGTCGCGAACAGGATCAGCGTGGCGAAGGAGATCGAGCCGAAGAGGTTCGAGGTTGCCGTGGTCGCCGCGATGGACCGCAGCACACGGTTGCCCAGGATGACGCCGAGGCCCTCGCGCATCTCCTCGATCATGTGCCGGCGCGCGTGGGCAGGGGCCGGTGCCGGCTCGGCCTTGCGGACCAGCAGTAGCATCGCCGCGCTGAAGAAGAACGACAGTGCGTCGACGAGGATCGCCTCCGCAGCGCCGAAGAGCCCAACCAGGACCCCGCCGATGCCTGGCCCCCCGAACTGTGCCGCAGACCCCGACAGCTCCATCTTGCTGTTGCCCTCGATGAGGTGGTCCCGCTCCACCAGGACTGGCATGTACGACTGGTAGGAAACGTCGAAGAACACCGTGGCGGCGCCGGTAACCAGCGAGACGGCATACAGCAGTGGCATGGAGAGGTGGCCGGTGATCCCGGCCAGCGGCACGCCGAGCAACGTCACCGCCCTTACCAGGTCGCCGGCGATCAGGATCGGCCGCCGCCGCAAGCGATCCACCCACACGCCGGCCGGGAGGCTGATCAGCAGGAACGGGAGCATCTGGAGCGCTGACAGAACGCCCATCTGGACGGGCGTCGCGTGGAGCGTCAGCGCCGCCGCGAGCGGCATGGCGAACTGCGTCACCTGCGAGCCGAACTCGCTGACGGTCTCGCCGGTCCACAGCTTCAGGAAGTCGCGGTTCCGCCACAGGGAGCCGGCGGCGAGCTCGACGGCGAGGGGAACCGCGCCGCCGACCGCGCCGACCGCGCCGACCGCGCCGACCGCGCCGAGCGCCGCGCCGCCGACAGCGTCGAGCGCCACGGCGTCGAGCGGCGGGACCAGGGGATCGGCGATCGGTCCGCCCGGACCGGTGGCCTCGCGAGCGACCGTAGGATCCGGCCGCTCGGCCGGGCGAGGAGTTGAGGGCATCGGCGGGAGTCTATCGGACGGCGGACTCCTGGGGCGCGCCGGCTTCCGGTACCCTCCGTCCAACTGCGGAGGAGGGGACCATGGGGCTGCTCGACGGCAAGCGGGCGCTGATCTTCGGCGTCGCCAACGACCACTCGATCGCCTGGGGCATCGCGAAGGCGCTGCACGCGGAGGGAGCGACGCTCGGTCTCAGCTCCCTGGAATCGCTGCTCGACCGGCGCGTCCGACCGCTGGCGGCGCAGTTGGGCATCGCCTTCGTCGAGCCCTGCGACGTCGCCGACGACGAACAGATCGCGCGCGTGTTCGACCGCTGGCGGGAGCGCTTCGGTGAGCTCGACGTGCTGGTGCACGCGCTGGCGTTCGCGAACCGCGAGGATCTGGACGGCGCGTTCGTCGACACCAGCCGCGAAGGGTTCCACCGCGCGCTCGATGTGAGCGCCTACTCCCTCACCGCGGTCACGA
The DNA here is from genome assembly GCA_021789355.1 of Chloroflexota bacterium. The sequence goes on from JAJYJR010000869.1 coordinate 2,219, forward strand.
GGGGCGCGCTGCCGCTCCTGCGGCCGGGGGCCAGCGTCATGACGCTCACCTACCTGGGCGCCGAGCGGGCCGTGCCGCACTACAACGTGATGGGCGTGGCCAAGGCGGCCCTGGAGGCGAGCGTCCGGTATCTCGCCGCGGACCTCGGTCCCGCGGGGATCCGGGTCAACGCGATCAGCGCGGGGCCGGTCCGCACGCTGGCGGCCAGCGGTGTCTCAGGGTTCCGGGACATGTACGCGCGGTTCCGCGAGATCGCCCCGCTCAGGCGAAACATGACCCTCGCGGACGTCGGAGGGACCGCGGTCTGGCTTGCGAGCGACCTGTCCGCCGGCGTGACCGGCGAGGTCGTCTACGTCGACGGCGGTTTCTCGATCCTGGGGGTGGGTCTCGGTGAGTAGGCCGCCGGGAGCGACGCCCGGCCCCGGCCACCCGCGACGCGCGGCATTCGGTCTCGGCACGGCGATCCGGGCATGAGAAGACCCGGAGGAACCGCTGGATCGGGGTCGTGCCACCGGCCGAAACCGGCAGCCCATCCAACCGAGCCGGGGATCGGATCGCGGTACGCCTGGCAAGCCAGGCGCCCTGTCGCCGGTCCCGAGTCCCGAA
>JAJYJR010000870.1 GCA_021789355.1 Chloroflexota bacterium
GGCGGTGGCGGATTCGGTAGCGCGGCGGCTTGGCGTCGACGAGGTGGCGGCACAGGTGCTACCCGCGGACAAGGCCGCCGCCGTGCGCCGCTTCCAGGCCGGCGGTCGCACGGTCGCCATGGTCGGCGACGGCGTCAACGACGCGCCCGCCTTGGCCAGCGCCGACGTGGGGATCGCCATCGGCGCGGGCACCGACGTGGCGATCGAATCGGCCGGCATCGTGCTCGTGCGCAGCGACCCCCGCGACGTGGTGGGCGCCATCGAGCTCTCTCGCGCGACCTATCGCAAGATGCTCCAGAACCTCGCCTGGGCGACCGGCTACAACCTCGTCGCCATCCCCATCGCGGCCGGGATCCTCGCGCCATGGGGCATCGAGCTGCCGATGGCGGTGGGGGCCATCGCGATGAGCGTCTCGACCATCATCGTCGCCGCCAACGCCCAGCTGCTGCGCCGGCTCCGCCTGGCGCCGCCGTCCTCCTCATCGAACCTGCTACCCACGGAGGTGTTTCCATGATGTTCGGGTATGGCTATGGCGGGCCCGGCGGCTGGCTGTGGATGCTGGGCGGACTCGTCCTGATGGTCGGGATCGTGCTCCTCGTCGTCTGGGCGCTCGGGGGCACGCAGCGCCAGTGGCGCGACGACGCGCGCCCGACCCCGCTCGAGATCCTGCGCGAGCGTTACGCCCGCGGCGAGATCACGCACGAGGAGTTCGAGCAGTCCAGGCAGATCCTGGAGCGCCGCTGATGCGCGGCCGCGGGATCGGTGTCGCGGGTGCCGCCCTGGTCGCCGCCGGGATCATCCTCATCGCGGCTGGATCGGTCGTCGGTGGGGCCGGCCCCGGCTGGTTCGGAACCCGGAGCGCGGCTGCGGGCTCAGGTGGCAGCGCGGACACCCCGGGCTGGGGCATCGGCGGGATAGGGCCGGGCATGATGGGCTTCGGCGGTGGAGCCGGTGTCGCGGGTCAGCCGGTCGCATCAGACGAGGCCGCCTCGCTCGGGGCAGCCGTGCCCGCCGGCGCCACGGTCGACCGGTCCTCGAACACCATCACGTTCACCGGCACGTCGGTGGCGCTGACCGTGCTGGCGAGCCCCTCGGATGGCCCGGACGAGACCTTCCGGATTGCCGGGCTCACCAACCCGACGCTGGTCGTGCCGCGCGGGGCGCAGGTGACGCTGCAACTCATCAACGCCGACGCCGGCATGCCCCACAACTGGCTCATCACGAGCGCGCAGCCGCCCTTCCCGTCCGTGGTCATGATGGCCGGGCCGGTCGTGTTCGGGGCCGTCACGCCGACCCTCGCGGAGGCCACCTCGTCGGGCATGCCATCGGCGACGATCACGTTCACGACGTCCGTATCCGGTCGCTACACCTACCTCTGCGCGGTCCTGGGTCACGCGCAGGCGGGAATGTACGGCGCGCTGGTGGTGGCGTGACGCGGGCATCGTGACGCCGGCAGGAGGGCGCGGATGGATCGCTTCGACAAGTTCACCGACCGGGCGCGCGAGGTCCTCACCCAGGCCCAGAACGAGGCCCAGCGCTTCAACCACGTCCACATCGGCACCGAGCACCTGCTCCTCGGCCTGCTCCGCGTGGAGGACAGCGTCGCCACCGCGGTCTTGCGGGAGCTCGGAGTCGAGCTGCCCAAGATCCGCACGGCCGTCGAGTTCATCCTGCAGCGGGGCGACCGCCCGGTGGCCGGCGAGGTGGGCCTGACCCCGGCCGCCAAGCGCGTCATCGAGCTGGCCATCGACGAGTCCAGACGCCTGGGCCATCGCTACATCGGCACCCAGCACCTGCTCCTCGGGCTGGTGCGCGAGGGCGAGGGCGTCGCGGGCGGCGTGCTGGAGTCGCTCGGGGTGACCCTCGAGCGGGTGCGCCACGAGCTCGTCCACCTCCTCGCTGAGCCAGGCGCGGACGAGCCGGGCGGCCCGCCCGGCCGCGTGACCGAGGATCAGCACGATCGCCCACGGCTCGGCCATGCGGAGATGCATACGTGGCCGATAAGCCAGCTCGATCCGGCCGCGGCGGCGTACATGCGTCGACAGCGCTGGACCGTCGAACAGCTCGCGCAGCTCGGCAGCAGCCCGCTCGTCCGCGTGATCGCGGTCGGCGCGACCGCCACCAGCGCCGGGGTCGCGGTGGAGCTGCTGGCGCTGGAGGTTCGGGGAGCCGGCCTCAGCGCCTCGCTGCGGTTTCGACCGGCGGACCCGGCGGACCAGACGCTGCACCTCGGCGACCCCGAGCTCACGGTGTCCGATGACGTGGGCACCGCCTACGAGGCGGGGACGGTCGTGCCGTCACGGTATGGCGGCGGTGGAGAGGCCCGCGCGGTCGTCGTCCCGCGCCCGCCCGACGGCGCGCAAACGCTGACCCTGTCGGTCGCGCGCATCATGCGTCCCGCGCTCCCATCCCAAGTGCCCAATCCCTTCGATCGGTCGGTGAAAGGACCTTGGGAGTTCACCGTCTCGCTGGCGCCCTGATGCGCCGGCCACGTGGACGGCGGCGCTGAGCCGCCGGCCGAGAGCCGAACTACCGGCTCCCCGGCCGCACGGATCACACGCGGCGCCGGGCTTGCCCTTTCGGGGCGCGGCGGTGGCTGCCAGGTGTTCGCACGGCGCCGCAGCTGCGGCAGTGAGCCGCGAGCCGCACGTAGAGCGGAGTACGCTCACGAAGCAGCCTCATCGTCGGGGAGTACGAGCTGTGGCGGACCACCTGGTCCTGCGCGAGCATCTCCACTCTCGACTCGTCGAGACGTGGCCGAGCTTCCTTGCGCTGCGGCGCCGCAGGCTGGTCGAGACCGAGCGTCCCGGGGGTGGGGCAGAG
>JAJYJR010000871.1 GCA_021789355.1 Chloroflexota bacterium
GTCAACGTCGCGGGCGAGTCGATCGACGACTACGTGGGCGTCGTCCGGAAGCTCGACGGCGTTCCCGGCGTGGCCGGCATCGAGCTCAACATCAGCTGCCCGAACGTGGGCAGGGGCGGGCTGCAGTTCGCCGTCGACCGCGAGGCGGCGGCGGCCGTGACGGCCGCGGTCAGACGCGCCACGGACCTCCCGTTGCTGGTCAAGCTGTCGCCCAACGTCGCCGACATCAGGCCGATCGCCAGGGCGATCGAGGACGCGGGGGCCGACGCGATCACCGCGATCAACACGCTGTCCGGCATCGCGATCGACCGGCGCACCGGCAGGCCGCTGCTCGGCAACGTGTACGGCGGGCTGTCGGGGCCCGCGATCCGGCCCGTGGCGCTGCGGGTCGTCTACGAGGTCGCGCAGGTCGTCGACATCCCGATCGTCGCGATCGGGGGCGTTGCCGCGCTCGACGACGCGCTCGACTACCTGGCCGCCGGGGCGGTCGCCGTCCAGGTCGGCACCGCGATCTTCGCCGACCCCGAGGTGCCGCTGCGGATCGTCGAGGAGCTCCGTGCGTACTGCGCCGCGCGCGGGCTCGCCAGCCACCTGCCGCTCGTCGGGTCCGCGCTCCCGGCGCGGCCCAACCGGCCCTCCGCGAAGGGCGTGGAGTATCGACCATGACCATGCAGAGCCCGGACGTGCCCGGCCGGGTCGAGGAGCTGTTCATCGCCTCGGGCGCCCTGCGCCAGGGGCACTTCCAGCTGAAGAGCGGCCGTCACGCGGAGCGCTACCTGGAGAAGTTCCAGGTGCTGCAGTACCCGGAGGCCGTGTCCGAGCTGTGCCGGTACCTCGCGGCGCTCGCGCAGGGGCCGGACGGCCGCCGGGTGGACGTGGTGGTCGGGCCCACGACCGGCGGCGTGATCCTGGCGTTCGAGGTGGCCCGCCAGCTGGGGGTGCGCGGCATCTTCGCCGAGGAGATCCGCGACCCGGACGGCACCACGCGACGGGAGTTCCGGCGCGGGTTCCAGCTCTCCGAGGGCGAACGCGTGCTGCTGGTCGACGACATCCTGACGACCGGAGGTTCGCTGCTTGCCATGTTGCCCCCGATCGAGGCGGCAGGGGCCGAGCTGGAGCTGGCGGCGGTCCTCGTGGACCGTTCGGGCGGGCTCCGGAGCGTGACATCCCCCGTGAGCGGCCACGCGTACCCCGCCGCGGCGCTCTGGACGCTCGAGTTGCCCACGTACGAGCCCGGCGCCGCCACCTGCCCGGGTTGCGCCGCGGGGCTGCCGCTGGAGGTGCCGGGGTCGAGCGGGACTGCCCCGCACCCGCCGGTTGCCTCCCTGGTCGAGGGCGTGGGGGTCCGTCAGCCCGGTGCCGGGTTACGACGCGCCGCGGCCCCTGGCTCGCTGACGGACGGTGCACCCGGCTCGCTGGGTCCGTCAGCCTGAGAGTTACCGCCGGATGGCCCTTGACAGCGAGTCGGCTACAATCGCCGCCACGGCGGCCTACCGCGTCCCGTCCCACTTCCTGCACGGTCCCTGCACGGTCCCGCTTCCAGTCGATCGATCGCTTCGAGGTCACGCAGCGCACACATGACGCGCTTCCAGAGGCTCGCCCTCACCACGGCGGTAGCCACCTACGTCCTCGTCGTCATCGGCGCGATCGTGCGCGGCACCGATTCGGGCATGGGTTGCCCCGACTGGCCGCTGTGCCACGGCCAGATCATCCCCTCCACCACCGACTACCACCCGTGGCTGGAGTGGATCCACCGCTTCATCGCGATGATCATCGGGTTCCTCGCGCTCGGCGTGGCCGTCCTCGCCTGGCGCGGCTACCGGAACCGCCGCTCGATCCTCTGGCCGTCGCTGATCGCCGTCGTGGTGGTGCTGATCCAGGCGGTGCTGGGCGCGATCACCGTGGCCGAGAACAACGCCGGCGACACGGTCACGGCGCACCTCGCCACGGCCATGATCCTGCTGGGCATCCTGGTCTACGTCGCGATCCGTGCCCGCTATCCGGATGAGCTGCCGGTCAGGGGCGCAAGCCAGCGCTTCACGCTGCTGGCCACCCTCGCGGCCGCCAGCATCTACGCCCTGCTGCTCTTCGGGTCGCACGTCACCGCGACCGGCGCGGCGCTGATCTTCCCCGACTGGCCACTCTTCAACGGCTCCCTGATCCCCTCCTTCAGCCAGTACCCCGCCGAGGAAATGGCGCAGTTCCTGCACCGCGCGGTGACCGTGATCGCGGGGATCATCCTGCTGGTGGCCGCCTGGGCGGCGATGCGCCAGCCGCGCTCCCGGCGCGGGCCCATCGTCGCGATGATCCACACGGCCGTGGCGCTGTTCGTCGTGCAGATCTTCGTCGGCGCGGCGCAGATCTTCACGTCGCTTGCCGACTGGGCCGTCGCGCTCCACGTGGCCCTGGCCGCGGCGATCTGGGCGCTCACGCTCGGCGCGGCGATCCAGAGCTACTACCTCGTGCGGCTGGAGGGCCGCCCGACCGCGCAGGCAGGCGGAGAGCCGGCGCCGGGGGGGGACGGCGGCGGAACCCACAGCGGCAGCGGCACCCACGGCGGCGAGCGCACCGACCTCGGCCCCGCCGGCCTGTCCGCGTTCGCGGCGGAGGCGCCCGCGGACTCCCCCCGCGAGGTCGTCGCGGAGCTCCTCGAGCGCGCACCGTTCACCCCCGCAGAGGCCGCGGGCACGGCCGGGCGGGTCGGGTGGCGCGCCCGCGTCGGCGCCTACGTGGCACTGACCAAGCCCCGCGTCATCGAGCTGCTCCTGGTGACCACGGTCCCGGCCATGGTCCTCGCCACGCGCGACGTGCCCGGGATCCGGG
>JAJYJR010000872.1 GCA_021789355.1 Chloroflexota bacterium
CCGCGCCGGGGGGGCGTGCTCGCCGGTCAGCACGAGCCCGACGACGTCCGGCCGGGCGGCGGTATCGGCGGGCGGGTCGATGGCGGCGGCGTCGGCAGCTCGAGCGATGCCTGCCGGGCTCTCGCGCCCTCCCCCGGGCCGGCCCATCAGCGTGACCGTGACCAGCGCCTGGACCAGGTCCTCGCGATCGCCGGACACGATCAGGAGGCTCCCGGGGCCCAGGCGATCCAGCAGGTGGCCCGCCTGCATCGCGCCGATGTCGATGCGCTCGATGGGGCGGTCGAGGTCCGGGCCGGCGTGAAGCAGCTCCCCTTCCAGCTGCTGGCAGAGCATCGACAGCGTCGGGTTGGACAGCAGCGGGCGGAACGGCAGGACGCCGAGCAGCGGGATCCCGTGCCGCGCGAGCCCGGCCTCGAGCACCGCCGGCAGCGACGGCTGCGCCTCGACGTCCACCTTGTTCACGATCGCCCCGACCACCTCGACGCCGTGCCGGGCGAACAGCGCGCGGTTGAGGACGATCTCGTCGATGGGCCGGCCCACGCCACCCTCGCTGACGATGACGGCCGGCGCGCCCAGCATCCTCGCGACCTCGGCGTTGGAGAGGCCGATGACCGCGCCGACGCCGGCGTGGCCGGTCCCCTCCACGAGCACGACGTCGCGGCCTTCCGACACGACCTGGAACGCGTCGAGGATGCGCCCCGCGAGGTCCTCGACCACCTCGCCGCGGATGTACGAGCGCGTGAAGCCACGTGGGATGTGCACGGGGCTCATCGCGGAGAGGGAGTCGGGGAGTCCGTAGACGGCCCGCATCAGGATCGCGTCCTCGTCGGCCGGGATGCCGTCGACGATCGCATACCGCTGGCCCACCGGCTTGGTGAACCCGGTGGCCAGCCGGCGGCCGATGAGCGCGGCGAGCAGGCCCAGCGACGTGGTGGTCTTGCCACGGTTCATCCCGGTGGCGGCAAGGTAGATGCGACGGACGCCGGAACGGCCGGGACCGCCGGATTCGATGCGCCGGCTCGATCGTGCCGGGACGCGGGCGGCCGGTATGCGCCGCACGGATCGGTTCAGGCGCGCTCGCGCGGGACTGCCCGGCGCTCCACGAGCGCGATCGCGTCCTTGAGCCTGGACACCGTGTCGGGGTCTACCGTGTCGGCCTCGCTGTGCGGGCCCAGTCGCTCCAGCACATCGGCGACAAGACTGTAGAGCACGCTGGCGTCGGCCACGAAGAACTGCGGCTCGTTGTTATAGCGCACCAGCGTCAGCCGCCCCTGGAGCACGCGGCGGTCATCGACGTGGACGATCTGCGTGCTGAAGTTGTGCCCCTGGATCCCGTCCGGGTTGTTCAGGAAGTTGAGCGCGTTGTCGATGGCCAGACCAAACCGCGCGCGCCACGCCACCAGTCGCTCCTGGACCTCGGGCGAGATCCGGACCTCCGCCACCTCGTCGAAGACCTCGGCCGCCACGGTCAGGAGGCCCACGAGGGTGGTGCCGGTCCGGGGGCCGAGCATCACCTGCAGCGAGCGCTCGAGCGTGAACACCTCGGAGTCGAACCGGGGGCTGGTGATGACATCGGTGAGGAGATCTTCGACGTTGTCTAGCGCACCGGGTTCCGACAGGGCATTCGAGAGCTGGAGGATCTCCTCCTTGAACAGGAACTTCTCTTCGTGGTCGAGCATCGTGGCGGATGGTATCACCGGTGAAGATGCCGGCCGGCGAGGTGGGCCATCCCGACCCGGACGAGCGACCGCCGCCGGACTGGCCGGCGGCGGTCGGTATGATCGGTCGTCAGGCGACCCAGGGGGGCCGCCGCGCGATCAGGGGTACAGCCCGCGCAGCGCGGTTGCCTGCGCGACGCGGTCGACGGCGAGCAGGTACGCGCCGGTCCGCATGTTGACCTCGTGCCGTTGTGCGAGCGCGAGGGTCTCGCCGAAGGCCTTGGTCATGATCTCCTTGAGCTTGTGGTTTACCTGGTCCTCGCTCCAGTGGTCCCGGTTGAGGTCCTGGACCCACTCGAAGTAGCTGACGGTCACTCCACCCGCGTTGCAGAGGATGTCCGGGATCAGGAAGATCCCGCGCTCGTAGAGGGTCGCGTCGGCCTCGGGCGTGGTGGGGCCGTTGGCAGCCTCGGCCACGATCCTGGCCTGGATGCGGCCGGCGTTCTCGGCGGTGATCTGGTTCTCGAGCGCGGCCGGGATCAGCACGTCGCAGGGGATCTCCAGGATCTCCTGGTTCGACACGGGCTTCGCGCCGGGGAACCCGACCACGGTGCCGTGCTCCTGCTTCCAGCTGATCACGCGCTCGATGTCGAGACCTTGCTCGTTGTGGATGCCGCCCTGGGAGTCGGACACGGCGATCACGATGGAGCCCTCGAGGCCCATCAGCTGCGCGGCGATGGAGCCCGCATTGCCGAAGCCCTGAACGACCACCTTCGCGCCGTGCAGGTCGAGCTTGAGGTGCCTGGCGGCCTCGACGACGCAGAAGACCGCGCCACGGGCCGTGGCCTCGTTGCGGCCCTCGGAGCCACCCAGGCTGATCGGCTTGCCCGTGACGACGGCCGGAACGGTGTACCCGACGTGCATCGAGTACGTGTCCATGATCCAGGCCATGGTCTGGGCGTTGGTATTCACGTCAGGCGCCGGGATGTCGCGCTCGGGGCCGATGATGATGCTGATCTCGGTGGCGTAGCGCCGGGTCAGCCCCTCGATCTCGCGCCGCGAGAGCCTCTTCGGGTCGACGATCACGCCGCCCTTGCCGCCGCCGTAGGGGATTCCCACCACGGCGCACTTCCAGGTCATCCACATCGCCAGGGCCTTGACCTC
>JAJYJR010000873.1 GCA_021789355.1 Chloroflexota bacterium
GTACCAGGCGATCCTCGACCTCGGGGGGCGCTTCGAGTGCGGCCGGGAGCTGGGCAAGGACTTCACGCTCGACGACCTCCAGAACCAGGGCTACGACGCGGTCTGCGTGGCGATCGGCTGCTACGACACGAACAAGCTGGGCATCCCGGGCGAGGACGCGGACGGCGTCTTCGACGGGCTCGAGTACCTGCGGACCGCGACGCTCGGGCTGCCGTTCCCCGGCCACAAGGGCAGCCGCGTGGTCGTCATCGGCGGCGGCTTCACCTCGATGGACTGTACCCGCACGTCGCTCCGCCAGGGCGCCACCGAGGTGACCCTGGTCTACCGGCGCGACATGAAGGAGATGTCGGCCTCGAGCGAGGTGCACGAGGCGATCGAGGAAGGGGCCCGGGCCATCTTCCAGGCCGCGCCGACCCGCGTGGTTACCGGCGACGGGAACAAGGTCACCGGCGTGGAGTTCCAGCGCATGCGGATGGGCGCGCCAGACGCATCCGGCCGGCGGCGCCCCGAGCCCGTGCCCGGCACCGAGTTCACCATCGAGTGCGACCGCGTCCTGCTGGCGATCGGCCAGGGGCCGGACCTGACCTGGCTCGACCACGGCGCCGACGGCCTCAAGGCCAGCCGGAACCGGCTGTCGGCGGACGCGGTGACGTTCTCGACCGGGCGCCCCGGCGTCTTCGGCACCGGCGACGTCCGGGTCGGCGCCACCACGGTGGTCCAGGCCATCGCCGAGGGCCGCCGCGCCGCGTACGCCATCGACGCCTACCTCAAGGGGATGGACCTGGCGGACGTCCGCACGCGCCAGACCATCGCGGAGCCCCAGCCGGCGTTCCTCTCGATCGTGCCATTCACCGGGGAACTCAAGGAGGCGCGCCACCGCCTGCGCGCGATGCCCGCCGACGTGCGCAACAAGAGCTACGTCGAGTACGAGATCCCCTACACGCGGGCCGAGGCGATGGACGAGGCGCGCCGGTGCCTGCAGTGCACCTGCGAGGCGATCGGCTACTGCGACCTGCGCCGGCTCGGCATCGAGTACGGGACCACGCTCCAGACCCTGGAGCCGTCGCGGACCGGGCTCAGCTACCGCAGCGTGCTCGAGAACCGGTTCACCGGCTACAACCACGACTACATCCGCGACGACAGCCACGCCTTCATCCTGCGGGAACCGTCCCGCTGCATCGACTGCGGACGGTGCGCGCGGGTCTGCGCCGAGGTCGTGGGCGCCGCCTGCTACGACTTCATGCGGATCGGCATGGACACGCTGGTGACCACGCCGCTCGACATGAGCCTGAACGAGACGCCGTGCGTCTCCTGCGGGCGCTGCGCCGAGACGTGCCCCACCGGCGCGCTGATGCCCAAGCCGCGCGTCCTGGAGCAGTACGACGTCGACGAGTCACGCTGCATCCTGTGCGGCATCTGCGTCGATGCGTGCCCGTACGACGCCCTCCGGTGCGGCCCGGACTTCGAGCTGGCCCACGAGAGCCGCGTGGAGCCGATGATCGACCTGCTGTCGTACTCGGCGGTCCAGCACGACACCGAGATGAGCTACGTGCGGCGCGAGCGCGACTGGATGTCACGCGCCCTGGCCTCCGGTCGCGAGGTCTCCACCGACCGGCTGCTGCCCGTGCTGCCGGCCCGTCTCGGCTCCGGCCAGGACGGGAACGGCCACGGCAACGGCCGCGCGGCAGTGGCCGGCGAGCTGCCGCCCGGCGTCACGAAGTAGGGGGAGACGATGTCGAACGCGCTCGCGGGCGCGGCAATCCCCGGGCTGGGATGGTCCTGGGCGGATCTCCTGTTCCTCCTGCTGGCCGGCGTCATGATCGGCGCCGCGCTCACCGTGGTCCTGAACCGGGACATCATCCGGTCCGGCCTCGCGATGATCGTCGCGTTCGCCGCGCTGGCCGGCATCTACGTGATGCTGGACGCGCCCCTGGTGGCCGCCGCGCAGGTGCTCGTCTACATCGGCGCGATCAGCGTCCTGGTGCTCTTCGCGATCATGCTGACGCAGACCAAGGCGGGCCCGATCCGGCTGGTCTTCCACCACCAGGCGTGGGCCGGCGCAATCGCGGCAGCGGTGCTCGCGGCCGTCCTGGCCTCTGTCGTCACCGGCACGGACTGGCCGAACGCGGTAAACCACCAACTCCACACCGCCACGGACGCCCTGGCCCGCCTGCTGTTCAGCGACTACGTGCTCCCGCTCGAGGTCGTGAGCGTCCTGCTCCTGGCGGCCGTGGTCGGCGGCGTCTTCCTGGCCAGGCGCGACGAAGCCCAGGGGGAGGAGCGCTGAGATGAGCCACTCGCTCGACGCCTACCTGGTGCTGTCCACGCTGCTGTTCTGCATCGGCATGTTCGGGTTCCTGGCACGGCGCAACGCCATCGCGATGCTGATGTCGATCGAGCTGATGCTGAACGCGGTCAACCTCACGATCGTCGCCTTCGGCGCCTTCGTGCCCGCGCTGACGGTCCACGCCTCGGTCATCGCGCTGATGGTGATCGCGGTCGCCGCGGCGGAGGCCACGGTGGGGCTGGCGATCGTCATCGCGATCTTCCGGAACCGGCGCACGCCACTGGTCGACGAGTACGACACGATGCGGGAGTAGGGCCAGACGATGTCGAACGAGGTCCTCGTCCTGGCGCTCCTGGTCCTGCCGATCGCAGGCTTCGCGCTGACGGCCGCCGTCGGGCGGCGGCTCGGCCACAACGCCTGGGTGATCTCGGTGGGCGCGGTCATCCTCACCTGGGCCATCGGCATGGTGGTGGTCTTCACCCAGCTGACCGGCGGCTACGGCCCGGATGGGCTCCACTTCACGCTCTACACC
>JAJYJR010000874.1 GCA_021789355.1 Chloroflexota bacterium
AGCACATCCACCGGGTTGGTGGCCACCACGATGATCCCGTCGGGGTTCGCCCGCGCGACCGCGGGGACGATCTGGCGGAAGATCGTCGTGTTGCGCTTCGACAGCTCCAGGCGGGACTCGCCGGGCCGCTGGTTGGCTCCGGCCGTGATCACCGTGACCGCCGCCCCGGCGCAGTCCTCGTAGCCGCCGGCCCACACGCGCGCGGGTGGCGCGAACGGGACGCCGTGGACGAGGTCCATCGCCTCACCCTCGGCGCGCTCCCGGTTGACGTCGACCAGCACGATCTCGGTCGCAAGGCCGCTGAGGAGGAGCGTATAGGCGAAGGTGGCGCCGACGTTGCCGACCCCGACGATCGCGACGCGGCCGGGCTGCTGCGGTCCGCTCATCTCCGGCGACTCTACAGGACTCCGGGGCTCGGCGCGAGCCTCAACTCCTGGCGCCGTCGCCCTCAGGCGCCGCGCCGATACGTCCCGGTGAGCCGCGCCTGGCCGAGCAGCCGCTGCCGGATTGCGGCCCGGACGGCCGCCGCGGACGGCACCCCGGGGAGCACGAGCGGTGCCGAGAGCGCGAACAGCTCGAAGACGTAGCGGTGCGTTCCGGACGGCGGGCAGGGACCGCCCCAGCCGGTCCGGCCGAAGTCGTTGCGACCCTCGCGCCCTGCGCTGCCCGACCCGGACGCGCCCTCGGACAGCCCGGCGCTCGATGCGGCGATGTCGGTGGCCACCCAGTGCACGAACCCGCGGGCATCCGGATCCGTGACCAGGAGCGCGAACGCCCGGGTGCCCTCGGGTGCCCCGCGCCAGGCGAGCGGCGGCGACTGACCGGCGCCGTCGCAGGTGAACCTCGAGGGGATGGCGTCGCCATTGGCGAACGCGGTGCTGGTGATCTCGAACGCGGTGCTGGTGGGCGTGAACGAGGCGGACACGGCGGGTACCTCGCTTCCGTTCGACGTCGCGGGGACACGGCCACTCTCGGCGGATCCCGCCGGCATCGTCGGCCCATCGTGCCACGGGCGCTCCGAATCCGCGACACTATCGTGCACCAGGAGCCGCGCAGGGAGACGACCATGACTGGGGATCGGACGGTGGCGTTCGATGTGGTCCGGCCGGGAGACCAGTCGTGGCCGAAGCACGACTTCTACATGCGGCTCGCGGGCGTGGTCGAGAGCGGCGCGAAATGCCTGGGGAGTCGCGTGGGTGCCGTGGCGGTGCGCGACGACCGCGTGCTGGGCATGGGCTACAACGGCACGCCCAGTGGCTACCCCAACTGCACCGAGCAGGAGCGCGGGTGCCAGCGCTGCGCGCTCCGGCACGACGCCCCGTCGGCGGGGTTGACGGGGCGCCTGTACGACATCTGCCTGTGCGTGCATGCCGAGCAGAACGTGGTGGTGACCGCCGCCCGGTTCGGCGTGGCTCTCGAGGACGCCTGGGTCTACACCACGCTCCAGCCCTGCTTCGGATGCCTGAAAGAACTGATGCAGCTCCGGGTCCACGGCATCGTGTTCCTGAGGCCGTGGACCGCGCACCACCCCGACTACGGCTGGGTGGAGGCCGAGTACGCGGGGCTCGTGACCCACTACCGCGCCCGGGGCGGGATCTTCGCCCGGCTGGAGACGGGGGTGCCCGTCGAGCCGGTCGGCGCGGCCATCGGCGGGCCGCTGGGATGAGCGCGAGCGACCACGGGGCTCCGCTCCCCCGCTGCTGGTGGTCCGACGGCGCCGAGCCGACAGATACCCTGATGGTCGCCTACCACGACGAGGAGTGGGGCGTGCCGGCGCACGGCGACGCGGTGCTCTTCGAGCGCCTGGCCCTCGAGTCGTTCCAGGCCGGGCTCTCGTGGTCGACGATCCTCCACAAGCGACCCGCGTTCCGCCGCGCGTTCGCGGCCTTCGATCCTGGGGCCGTGGCGGCCTTCGACGCGTCGGATGTGCGACGGCTCGTCGCGGACGCGGGGATCGTGCGCAACCGCGCCAAGATCGAGGCCACCATCGGCAACGCGCGCGGCGTGCTCGAGATCGCGCGCGAGGCGGGTTCGTTCGATGGCTGGCTCTGGGGACAGCTCGACGGCCCGCCACGCCGTCTGCCGCCCGCCGCGACGCGCGACGACGTGCCCTCCGCCGATCCGCTCGCCCACCGGCTGTCCAGGGACCTCCGGGACCGTGGGTTCCGGTTCGCCGGCCCGACCATCGTCTACGCGTTCATGCAGAGCGTCGGGATGGTCGACGACCACCTGCCGGGCTGCTGGCGGTACGCGGGCTGATCGGCGGTCGTCCTCACTCGACGGTGATGCCGCCCATATCCCCTGGAACGCGATGTCGACGCGGTTCGCCGCGGTGGCCCAGTCGGGCCACGCCCAGCCGGCACGCGCCAGGAGGACCTGCGCGGGGGTTCAGCGTCCGACCGACACCCGCACCTGGAGAAACGGCACGCGCAACGTCGAGGCGCGGACCCCACCCACCAGCGCCTCGACCTTCCAGGTCTGGGCACCCGCGCTCGCCGGCCGCACCGACACCGCGACGGTGGCGGCGTGCCCCGGGAGGATCGGCTTCGCCAGCGTCGCCGACCCGATCTGCCTGCCGGGCGACGGTGAGCCGTCGTACGGCGCGGCGAACGGCACCGCCCCGACCGTGAGCCTGAGCCCGGCCGGGATGGGCGCCGTGCCGTTGTTGCTGACCCTGACCCGCAGGCTCATGGTGACGCCGGCCCGCGCGGGTGGCGCTGGCGCGACCGCATCGAGCCGCAGGCCGAGCGGCCGGTCCGCCAGGAACGCCGCGATCCCATCGTAGTACGCGCTCGCGAGCAGCGTCCTGACACGAGCC
>JAJYJR010000875.1 GCA_021789355.1 Chloroflexota bacterium
CGATGTCCGGCGCCGTCTTGCCCGATCGAAGCCTGCTCCAGATTGCCGGGGACGGCATCCTCATCGCTTTCGCGCCGTCCTACCCAAGCCCGCCCGCCGGGCTCCCGGGCAACCAGGTTGACATGCTGGTCTTCCTCGGCACGCTGCGCTAGCCAGGCCCAGTTTCCCGAGGCGCGCTCCTCCGTCTGGGCCCCTCGGATGGGGGTCGGGCCAAGGCCTCACGCCACCGAGCTCAGGGCGTCGACAATCCACTCGGGCAGCACGATGCGGCATATGGGAACTGGCGGTGCAAGCCCTCTCGCCCCGACCATTCCCATATGTCGTTGCTCAGTCAACGAGCCGTCCTGCATGGCCGCGTAGCCCAAGAGCCAGGCGTTCTCGTTCGGCTGCGGGTAGAGCGCGACTACCAGGGGAGGCGCTAGTCTCGGCCCGACCATTCGAGTAGGACCTCACCTATCCCTGTCAGGCTTCAGGTCGCCGTTGAACCCTGGTCGGCTCGCGCCGCGGTCGCGCCAGCGCCACCAACTCCGGGCCTTCGGGACCGGCCCTTTCCGCTCGGCCTCGGCGGCTTGACGTCGGGTCCCCGCTTGACGCGTTCTCCCTGTGAGCGTACGCTACTACGTACGTACAGAGGAACCACGGCAATGACCACCATCACCGCCACCGAAGCGCGTAAGCAGCTCTACAAGCTTCTGGACGACGTATCCGACACGCATGAGCCTGTCCAGATCACCGGCAAGCGCGGCAATGCCGTGCTTGTGGGCGAGGACGACTGGCGCGCAGTTCAGGAGACTCTGTACCTCGTGTCGATTCCGGGGATGCGCGAGTCCATCATCGAGGGCATGGCGACGCCGCCGGAGGAACTCGACGGCGAGCTCCACTGGTGAGCTCGACGCTGGTGTATACGAAGCAGGCTCAGAAGGACGCCGAGAAGCTGGCCGCAGCCGGCCTGAAGGCTGGGGCACGATCGCTGCTGGCGCTCCTCGAGCAGAACCCCCACCAGACGCCGCCCCCGTTCGAGAAGCTCGTCGGCGACCTGTCCGGCGCGTACTCGCGGCGGATCAGCATCCAGCACCGCCTGGTCTATCAGGTTCTCGATGAGTCCAGGACCGTGAAGGTTCTCCGAATGTGGACGCACTGCGAATAGGTCGCGAATGTGCCGGCCGCTCGAACCGGAGGGGAGATCGGGCGTGCCGCAGGGCGGGTGCTTGGCCCGGCTCGAGGAGAACATCGGGCGATACATCCGCGAGCGCCCGCGGCGCCCCGATGCGCTCGATCTTGCAGCGTTGCGCCACGGCGCGCCGCCGTGGCTCCACTCGCTGCCACAGCGGTTCCAGACGAGACCTTCGGCGGGTATCCGGCCGCCAGCCGGGGCGACTGGCAGCGGGTGGCCTGGCCCTGGTGAGACAGGTGGTCCGGGCGGAGTGTGCCGATCACTCGACGCATCGCGCGGAGTGCCAGGGACGGCCTGTCGCGTCCGGGTTGGTTACGGTGCGATCCAACCTGGTTTCGGTCACTCCTCGAAAGCGCCGTCGGCTGACCGCGACTACCTGCCGGTGAGTGCAACCTCGGCGCACCCGGGTGCCGAGCGGCTCGCGCGGGCGCTCTTCGATCGGGTCCCCGACGCCGCGCTGGAAGAGGAGCTTACCGGCTGGCTGGCCGGCTCGCCGCGGTTCCGGGCCTTCGTTGAGGCGCACCGCGAGAAGGTCCGCAAGAAGCTCCGCACCGCGGCTGATCCTGAGGCGCGGCGCGACGTGCGGGCGGAGGTGCGAGTTGCGCATCTCCTTCTCGCCGACCGGCGGATCGAGCTGGCCTTCGAGCCCTTTGGATCCGCCAAGGGCGGTCCTGATTTCACGGTCACGCACCGTGGTGCGCGGACCTTCAACCTCGAGGTCACCCGGCTGAGGGGCGATCGCGGACCGACGGCATACATCCGGCCGCTGCTCGCCAAGCTGCGCCAGCTCCCGCCAAGCGCCGCCAACGTGGTGTTGTTCGCCGTCGAAGGTGATGGAGCCGATGCGACGGCCATCGCCAGCACCGCGCAGGCCCTGCGGACCCGGGCCGATGCCAAGGACGAGGCCTTCTTCGCCGCCCGCGGCTACCGCGACGCGCGCGAGTTCTACCAGCGCTTCCTGCGGCTCGGCGCAGCGATCGTCTGGAGCGAGGACGCAGCGTCCGACTCGCGCGCGGACGCCTGGATCAACCCATCGGCCCGGATCCCAATCTCGCAGCGCGCCCTGCGCACCTGCCTTGCCTGCTTGCGTGGGACCTGATCGTGGCGGCGGACGTGCCCGCGAGCTCCCACAGCAGCCCGGGTCCGGCTACCCAGGAAGCGCGACTGTTAGTGGTCATCCGGCGAGCCGCTGGAGGACGGGCCGGCGTCGTTGGATGGCGCTCATCGATGGCCACCAGAGATGCAGGTCGGTCAGCATGCCCTGGTGTCGCGTCGCCGATAGTCACGGCGCATCGGCAGTGTAATGCTCGTCGCCGGCGTGGGTCGAGCGCCGCGATCGACTGTTGTAGCGGGATCGCGAAGGAGCGGCCATGCGAGCCGACGACAGGCCGTGGCAGGGTCGGGCTGAGCGGGCGCTGAAGAGGGGCTGGGGCCCCACAGTCCTCGCCATCGTGTTCGGATTGGCGTCGACGCCACTCGACGCCACGTCGCTCGGCCTCGCTAGTGTCGCGCGCCGGAATGGGCTTGAGTCTTGCGGACCGCCCTGGCGAGGATCTCGTCGGCGGTCTTGACCCAGGTGAACGGCGTCGCGCCGGCGTTCCAGTCGCGGGTGAAGCGCTCGATGGCGGCGGTCAGGACGCGGA
>JAJYJR010000876.1 GCA_021789355.1 Chloroflexota bacterium
GGGTGCACGAACGCGAGGAACGCCTCGGTCGTCCCGGCGATCGTGCCGGGCTCGACCCCGTAGATCCGGTGGAGCTCCTCGGAGCGCAGGGCGGTGCCGGTCGCGAGGTCCCATTCCCAGCTGCCGATGGCCGCGATCCGCTGCGCCTCGGCGAGGTTGCGCTCGCTGCGCCGCAGTGCCTGATCGAGCTCACGCAGCGCCGTGACGTCGGTGAAGAACGCGATGTTGCAGGGCACCCCCTCGACCGTGGCGGTCGACGCGCGGATGTCCGCGAGGAGCAGCGACCCATCCTTGCGCAGGCACGGGATGGCACGGCCCTCGGTGATCTGGCCGTCCACGACCTCCCCGAACTTGGCCAGGATGGTCGGGAGATCCGCCGCCGGATGGAGGTCCTGGAGCCGCATCCCCAGCAGCTCGTCGCGGGTGTAGCCGAGCAGCGCGCAGGCGGCCGCATTGACCCAGCGATAGCGGTACGTTGCCGTCTCGGCGATGAGGATCGCCTCGGCCGTGCCCTCGAAGATCGCCGCGTAGCGGCGCTCGGATGCGATGAGCGCCTCTTGGGCGATGTGCTGGTCCGTGATGTCCGCGATCGTGCCCAGCATGCGCACCGCTCGCCCGGACGCATCGAACTCGAGCGCGCCGCGTCCGTGCACCCAGCGCTCCTCGCCACTGTCGACGCGGACGATCCGGTACTGACGGTCAAAGGGCTGGCCGCGCCCCAGGACTTCGTCGGCGAGATAGGCGGTCATCGCGTCGCGGTCCGCCGGATGCACCAGCGACGCCCAGCCCTCGACCGATCGCTCGAAGGCGGCGTCGATTCCGAAGATCGCGTCGAGCCCCGCCGAGCTCACCCAGCGTCCCGCGAGGAGATCGGTGGCGTACGAGCCGATCTGCGCCACCGACTCGATCTCGCCGAGGGGCACGTCGGACAGTCCGGCCCGTCCCGTGGACGTGATCGACGCGATGCCCGCTCCTGGTGTCGCCCGCGGCCGGACGCGTGGTTGTCGTGCCATGCCGAGCTTCCTGTCTCACCCCGTCGGGCCCGTCGCGAGTCGACCACGCGACGCGATGGCCCGGATGTGCCCCCCGACAGTGGCGCAAGGGTCCGCTTCGGACGCTGGCCCCCGCCACCCTACCGATCGGTCAGCGGGAGCCGGCCATTGGTCCCGGTCCCTGCTCGAGTGATCCGTGGATGGCGAGATCGACTGCGAGGCTACCGGGTCGCCCCCCTGCGCCTCGGCGGCGATGATCACCGCCTGCGCGGTCCACCCATGCGGGAGATGGGCGTCCGTATCTGGTCCGCTCCTTCCGTGCCAGCCTCAACGTCGACTGTGAGGGCGGCACGCGGACAACAGTCCTGAAGGAGGTGCTGCGCTCGATCGGGACGACTGGAGCCCACACCGTCTTCGGACCACGGTGTGCCCCTCCCAGTAGCAGTGCGATGCCTTGGTGCCGGTGTTCATATAGGACTCGTTACAACGCGGAGCGCGCCTGCCCCACGGCCCCGACACAGCCGATCTGCTGTGGGGGACGCCATCTTCCCCCGAGCGAACCGGATTCCCGCGCTACGGCCCCTGGGAGGCGCTGAGCGGTCGAGCGTGGTGGCGGCCGAAGGGTGAAGCGTGGTGGACGGACAGAACCACCGATGAACCTGTCATCGGTACGGATGACTGATCCTCACCGATGAACGCGACGGACGCACAGGTGGACGGACCCAGCTGTCGGGCACGGCCGTGCCCCGTCCGGTGAGCCTCGTGCGTTGTTCGCATCGGACGCGCCCCAGGCACCCCCGGCTGGCGCCCCCACCACGCATACGTCCCCTTCCGCTGGTAAACGGTCGTTCCCAGCAGTACGCCCTCGGCGTGGTGCCACGAGGGGACGGAGGCGAGTGCCCAGGCGTGGCTCGAAGTGGCCTCGGTCGCCTACCGGTTCACCCGGCTGCGCGTGGAGCCACCCTGACCATCCGGCGCGTGGCACCATGATCGGGAACCCGCGCGGGGTTCCGCGCGTCGGGGTGGGCGAGGAGGCAGTCCGGTGAAGCGCCGCGCCGCTGCGATGGTGCTCGTCTCGGTGATCGTGGGCGCCTGCGCGTCGCCGATCGGTTCGCCGACGGCGCCGTCGCCCTCCTCCGGCGCCTCGCCGTCGGGGATGCCCTACGCGCTGTATGTGGCGGATGTGGATGGGCCTCCGATCGACCTCCTGATCGGGGGTCGGCTCGTGGCGCAGGTCGGATGCTCGGGCTACACGATGCTGCGGGCGGGAAGCGGTGGCGTTCCCCAACTGCCCTGGTCGCTCGATGTGCGCCGGCAGGGCGGCGGCCTGCTCCAGCACTTCGATGTCCTCGGTGGTGACGACTTCACGCTCCTACTGCGGGGCGACAGCGTGGCCCTCGGGCAGTTCGGCTCGGTCGGCCCCACGACGGCTCCCGACGCCTGTGCCCGCTGGGGTTCGTAGGCGGCGCCACGATGCTCGACGAGAAGCGGAACGCGGCCCGACGCAAGCTCCCACGCGCCTGGGCGACGGCGCTCCTGCTCGTGGCCCTCCTCCTCGTCGTGGTTGCCGTCTCGACGGCCCAACAGGCCGCGCAGCCGCACATCCCGACGACGGTCAACTCCTGGATCCAGGGCACGGTTTCGGTCGGGCCACCGTGCCCTTCCCCAGCAACGGTCGCTCCGAGTTGCGTCCCGAAGCCGCTCGCCGGCGCGGTGATCGAGCAGCGGTTCGGCCAATCCGGCGTCATTGACCGGACGACGAGCCAGGACGACGGCAGCTACGAGTTCGTCGAACCCGGGGGCGGCACCTGCACGATCGTCGGT
>JAJYJR010000877.1 GCA_021789355.1 Chloroflexota bacterium
GGAGCAGGCTGTACTCGCCGGCCCGCATGACGGACTCGACGCCCTTCACGACATCCGCGAAGAACGGATTCGAGATGTCCGGCACGAGCACGCCGATGGTTCGCGTGGAGCCCGACTTCAGGCTCCGGGCAAGCTGATTCGGTCGAAAGGTGAGTGCCTCGACAGCCTCAGCGACGCGTCGCGCCTGGCGCACCCGATTGCCGTTGAGGTATCGGGATACCGTGGCGGTCGAGACACCTGCCCGGGCCGCGACGTCTTTGATCGTGGCTGGCTTGTCGGCGGCAGGCGGGGTGACTGGTACCGATTTCACTGGCATGCATGGTAGCGAGTTGCGTCAAGGAGCGCCGCCCGATTCCGCGCGACCTCGCGGACCGGTCGTCCTAGCCCGGCATGTGCGCCGTGGGCGGTTCCGCGTCTGCGAGACGTGAACACGCGCTCGGACCGGTATCCGGACGGCAGCGCCATTGCAGTGCCGCCGAGCTCGCGCCCTCCAGGGTTAGGCACCGTCAGGCAAGCCCGGCAAGCCCCGCCGGCGGCTCGCGTCCGCCCGTCCGAGCTGCAGCTGAGAGCGCTGGGCGTTGGGATCGGAAACTCGGATTCGATCACGCGGCGGCACCGTGATGCTCGTGGATCAGCCCGCCGAGCAGATCCAGTCGGCGAACGTCGCGCGGGCTGACCAGGAAGAGCCTGGCTCGCAGGTCGGACCAGGCGAGGTTTTGGACGGCGGCCGGTGCGACGGTCTGGCGTGGACCCCGTCGACGCAGTCTCGCCTCCGAGACCGGCGCAGTGTGGGTGGCCACGGACGCGCGCGACCGGGCCGGAGGTCACCGGGTACGCCGTGCAACACCGCAGGCCGGTGCGGCGCAGGGGATGCGGCGGCGGCGCAGCTCGTGTGGGTCCTGGCGGCGCGGCTGCCGGAGCCCCACTGCGCGGAGCTCGACCATCCTGGGCTCCACGGTGATGCTATGGCGCACGCGGTCCACACGCGGCGGGTCCCCCAAGGTAGAGTCAGAGGTGCGATCCCGAGTGCATGCGCGTCCCGGCGGAGGCACACGTCTGGGATGAACCATCGAGTCGGGTTCTGGGTCGCCATCCTCGCCGTCATCGCCACCGCGGCGTTCGCGGTCGCCGGGGTCGCGACTCCTGCCCGCAGTGGCCCCTTCTGCGCGACCTGGGGCTGTGTCCCGCCTCCCTACACGGACGTCGCGCAGTTCATCCCGGGCGACTACTTGTGGCTGATCCCGGGCATCCTGCTCGTGCCGCTCTTCGTCGTGCTCATGGCCGCGGTCCACGCCTGGGCCGGGGAGCCGGGCAGGCTCTACACCCGGGTCGCGCTGGCCTTCGCGACCGCCTACGGCGTCGTCATTGGGGTCGACTACTTCGTCCAGCTCGCGGTCGTCGTCCCGAGCCTGAAGGCCGGTGAGACCGCAAGCCTGTCGCTGTTCACCCAGTACAACCCCCACGGCCTGTTCATCGCCGGCGAGGCAATCGGCTACCTCGCGATGAGCCTCGCCCTGCTGCTCGCCGCCCCCGCGTTCGCGGGGCGCGGGATCGAGCGCGCGATCCGCTGGCTGTTCGTCGGCGGCTTCGTGCTCGCGGTCGCGGCCCTCATCGGCCTCTGGATCATCCGCGGCGACCTCATCGCCTTCGAGGTCTCGGTCCTCTCGATCAACTGGATCGTCCTCACCGCCTCGGGAGTGCTCCTGAGCATCGTCTTCCGCCGGGCGCTGCGGAGTACGGGTCCGAGGCCAATCAGCGAGCCGGAGGAGGGGGCGACGTGATCCGCATCAAGGGGGACATCGTCATCGACCGTCCCGTGGAGGAGGTCTTCGACTTCGTCGCCGACGAGCGCAACGAGCCCCGGTACAACGCGCAGATGCGCCGCGCGGAGAAACTCTCCGACGGACCCATCGGCGTGGGCACGCGGTACCGGGCAGAGGTCGTGAGCGGGGGCCGGCCCGTCTCGATGGTCATCGAGTTCACCGGGTACGAGCGCCCCCGGCGGCTCGCGTCCACGACCACGATGTCCTCCATGGACATCGCCTACACCCTCACCTTCGAGCCCGTTCGGGAGGGGACCCGGATGCGGTGGTCGGGGGAGATCGAGCCGCACGGCATGCTCAAGCTGATGGGCACGCTGATCGCGTGGATGGGCCGGCGGCAGGAGCTGAGGATCTGGACCGGCCTGAAGGGCCTCCTCGAGGGGAAGGGAGCGCCGGTCCACTAGCCCTGTGGGGTGCCATCACTCGGCCCT
Source organism: Chloroflexota bacterium (assembly GCA_021789355.1). Next base: position 2,255 of record JAJYJR010000877.1, read on the forward strand.
CACGCTGCGACCTCGTGCTCGTGCAGCAGACCGCCCAGCCGGTCACGTCGGCGGCTGGGGGCGGTGCAGCTCGCGCGGCGGGCTGCGGCGTGAGCGCGGCCGCCGACGCGCGCCGTCCGAGGCTGCGATGGGGCCGGCGGGCGGTGTCGTGTGCAACGCACTCTGGCACGACGGCCCCGAGCTCGCGGCGGTGCACGATGAGGATCCAGTCGAGGCACTTCCGCGGATCGCGACACCGATGTCGGGGACGGTCCAGTGTCGGTCAGGCGTGTGGCACGGCCAGCGCCCACGGCGAGGCGCGGCCCTCGGGCACACCCGACACCCCCGCGCGGCCGTCGAAGCCGCTTAGGAACGCGCGCAGGGCCGGATCCTCGAGCCGGTACCAGGCCAGTCGACCGCGCTTGCGGCGGCGCACAGTGCCGCGGTCCCGCAACGTGCGCAGCTGGTGACTGACCGTCGACTGCTCGAGGTCGAGCAGCAGGTAGAGGTCGCGGACGCACAGCTCATCGGCGCAGGCCAGCGCGTGGAGCATGCGCAGTCGCGTGGGCGAGACCAGCAGCTC
>JAJYJR010000878.1 GCA_021789355.1 Chloroflexota bacterium
GTTGGTGATCTCTCCGGTGCCCCACCAGTCGGCGCTCCCGTCAGGACGGGCGTCCGCGTTGAAGCTCCGCGTCGAGTCGCCGCTGACCCGCTCGTCGGACATCGCCTCGAAGCAGCTCACGAAGGCGCTTCGCGTTTGCTCGACGCCGCCGACCGTCGTGACGGAGCCGATTGTGCCGAGCTGAGTCTGGCCGCAGGCCTCTTTGCCGGATACCGCCACCGTCGAGGTGACGGGCGCCGTCGGCTCGAAGGACGGCACGGGCTCGATGGTCCCGATCACGTCCCAGGTGGTCCCGGTGTCCGAGCTGGTCGACGTGGAGCGGAACTGGAGCCCCGCGTACGCGCCGTTGCCCTTCAGCACGGTGGCCATGCGGTGCGTCGTGTAGCCCGGGTCGATGATCCCGGTGAACGAGCCGGTCCACGTGCCGCCGTCGCCGGCGATGACCTGCGTCCCCCACGCCTCGGCGCTCTCGTCCGCGCGGATGTCGATGCTGGCGTGCACGGTGGCGGTGCCCCGCAGCCGGGCATCCGCGGTGTCCGGGAACGTGCATTCCATGACCAGGCCGCGGACCTGGTCGATCGCCCCGACCTGGGTCTCGGTCGGCGCGTGCGTCTCCCAGCAGGTCTGGGTTGTGCTGACGGCGACCGGCGACGGGCTCGGCGCAGGTGCCGGAGTGGACGTCGCCGCGGGTGCGACGATCCCGCCCGGGGTCGTCTCATTGCCGGATCGCCCGAGCATCACCGCACCGGACACGATGGCCACCGCCACGACGACCACGGCGACGATCGCCACGGCCAGCGAGCGGCCGGCGTGTCCGGCCTGCCGCGGCGTGACGGGTGTGAGATGCATGCTGTCCATTGCGCGCCTCCACAGGGCGGCGGAGGAGAGCCGTCGACGAGGATGGCCGCGGGCGTGGTCGATCGCCGCCGCGATCGCTCGATCCGGGGCCGTCACCGGCCCGTCCTCGAGCCATCGAGCCAGCTGCGCGTCGAAGTCGTTCTCGCGGTTCACGCCGTGTGCCTCCAGGCGACGACCCCCCTGCCGTCCGCCTCGAACGCGGCGCGGAGACTCCGCACCGCGTAGTGCAGCCGGGAGCCCGCCGTGCCGGCCGGGATGCCGAGCGTCTCGGCGATCTCGGTGACCGGCAGGCCGACGAAGTAGTGGAGGACGAGGACCGCCCGGTGCTCGGGCGTCAATCGCCGGAAGCCCTGCTCGAGCTCGTCGCGCTCGACGATGCCGGACGCGTGGTCACCGCCGACGGGCCCATCGGCAGGCGTGATCGGCCGGACTCGCGCCGTCCAGCGTCGGGCGCGCCGCGCCTCCCGGTAGCTCGCCCGAACGACGAGCCGGTAGGCCCACGCGTCGAACCGCTCGGCCTCGCGAAGATCCGGCAGATCCTCCCAGACGTCCATCAGCGCCTGCTGCAGGGCATCCTCGGCACGGTCGGTGTCCCGAAGGATCCGAAACGCGACGGCGTAGAGGCGGTCCGCGGCGAAATGGACCATGGCGGCGAACGCCTCCTGGTCCCCCCGCTGCGCCTGCTCCACGAGCTCGCGCTGCACCGTGCCGCTCCCCCGAGCGCATCGACTGCGATGCGCTCACCGGTAATGGGGTGCGCAATGCCGGCGATCATTCAAACTCCGCCGGCCGCCGCCGAACAGGGCCGTTCGGCGTGCCGTGGCGGCAGCCGCGCACCGGCGCGTGCGTGCACCGGAGCCGTCACGGGCGGGCGGCGTTCCACGTTTCTTCGTGTGCGCGAGGGGCCGGTCGTTCCCCGCCGTTCAGGCGGCGTGTGACAGGCAGGACGGCTCCTCGCCACTGCCCCGGGCCGCGCAACAGGCCATGGGATGGGGGCAGGCCCGCTCAAGGGCTGGGGGCAGGCCCGCTCAAGGGCTGGGGGCAGGCCCGCTCAGGGCGCCACCGCTTGATCCGCTTCGGCGGCCGGCTCCACGATCTCCCCGGGTCGGCCCGAGCCGAGCACCGAGTAGTGCTGGACGTCGACCTCCAGCAGGCGGTCCTCGAAGCCGCGGAAGAGCACAGCGTCCCACAGCAGATCCCGGCCCCCGACGGCGACGTAGACCGCATCCAGGTCCCGCCAGGTCGACACCACCAGCAGGCGCGTGGCGTCCTCGTCCTCCTGGGTTGCCCACGTCACGTGGACCAGCCCTGCCGGCCTGGCGTCCACGAGTTCCCGGACCCGGCGGAACAGCGCGGGTGCGTCGCTGGGGCGCACGCGGGCATGCAGGACGCGGAGGATCACGAGCGGACCTCGGGGGCCGAGAGAGCGGCAGAATCGATCACGACGCGCCCATTCTCGCGTCGGCGATGTTGCAGTCGCACAACAACGCCGCACGGCCGAGCGGCGCAACCGCCGGGACGCGGGCCCGGAGCTGGCGGGGGCCAGGGGCACGCAGCCGACGAGCGCCTTCAGGCCTGGACCGGAACCGCGCAGGTCCCCCCGCTCGCGACGAGGTGCAGGCGCCAGGCAAGCGTTCCCGCGAGCAGCACGAGGGACGCGGCACCGATCACGGGCTGCAGCGGCGCGAACACCGAGAGCGCCCCACTGGCGCCCAGCAGCAGCAGCGCGATCTTGTTGCACAGGGGGCATCCGATCGCGAGAAACGCCGCGACGCTGCCGACGGTTGCCGCCGTGGAGCCGCTCGTCCGCGCCGCCGGCCCAGCCGCGACCCCCCGGCCCAGCGGGACCGGGGCACCCGGGCCCAGCGGGATCGGAGCCATCGCCGCCGCGGCGACCCGCCCCGGCAGCCCGTACGTGGCGGCGATGAGCCCCATCATCGGGGCCGAGGCGAGCCAG
>JAJYJR010000879.1 GCA_021789355.1 Chloroflexota bacterium
CAGGTGCCTTACCGTTAGGCCACTCGCCACCGCAAGCGTCCGGATGATACCGCAGCTGGCGGGCGGGTCGACGCCACCACGGTGGCCGGCGCGCCGGTGGGCGTGCACCGCCGGAGTATCGTTGATGTGTGAAGGGCGACCGAGTCGAGGCAGTGGTCGATACCGGACAGGGGGTCCAGACCTTCGAGATCGTCGCCACGCGGGCCGGTCGGCGCATCGAGGTCGTCACCTCCCGCGGGGTGGTCGAGGTGCGCGAGGTGACCCGCACCGGCCAGCCGGTGCGCACGGGTCGCTTCATGACCAGCCGACTGATCGCCCTGGTGGAACATCCCGCGCTGGACGAGCGGGGCCGGGTCGAGGTGACCACGCGACACCGCATCCAGCGCGACCGCGGTTAGGGAAGCCCGCCGCGGACGCGCGGCCTGCGCCGCTCCCTCGGGTCAGGCAGTCAGCGCGAGGCGGCCGTGGCCACCCTCGCGGCAACCTCCTCCTCCGGTGGCAGCCCGCGGAAGAATCCCCAGTAGAGCGCGGCGTTCGCCAGCTGCAGGGCCCCGGCGATGATGAACGGCAGCGACAGGCTGACCTCGTCGAACAGGTAGCCCGCGGCGAGCGGGGCGACCGCCATGGTCGCCTGGCTCGGCAGGTTCGACAGCGCACCCACCGCCGCACGCTCTCCCGGGTCGGCCATCGCCAGGACGTACGACTGGCGCAGCGGCATCCCGATTCGCTGCACGACCATGCGGACCAGGTACACCCCGCCTGCCGCCAGAAACGACGGTGCCATCACCATCGGAACCAGCAGCACTGCCTGCACCACCCGCACCATGGTCACCGTGCGGACGAGCCCCCAGCGACGGGCAAACCCGGCCGCCGTGAGCGTCGATGCCGCGGTCGCCGCATTGATCACGGCGAAGAGCACGCCGATCTGCCCTGGCCCGACGCCGTAGCGGCGGAAGAACCAGTAGGTCACGAACGGCCCGAACATCCCGACCGCCAGGCCGTTGACGCTGTTGGTCGCCCAGAGGCGCATCAGCAGGGGCATCGAGCGCCGCGGGAGCTGGATCCCCCGGCCACGGCCGTCGGCGGACGGCGCCCGCCGGGGCTCCTGGAGACCCAGCGCCAGGAGGCCGGCCGCGGCGGCGAGCACTGCCGTGGCGAGGAACGGGAGGCGGAACGCCACGGTCGCCGCCTCGCCACCCGGCCCTCCCTGGCCGGCCAGCAGCGCGAGCGGTCCGCCGACAAGCGCGCCCACGCTCGATGCGAACGCGAGCCGGCCGAACGCGATGTTCCGCCGCACCGGGGGCGTGATCTCGGTCACCAGCGCCTGTTCGGCCGGCTGATACGGCCCCACCATGCCCGCGCCCGCGCCCGCCCCCCGGCCGAAGCTCCCCACCGAGGCCGCGAGGAACAGCAGAGCCGGTGTGCGCGAGAACGCGAACACGACCCCCGCCAGGGCCGCCAGCAGGGGCACGGCGACCAGGAACGGCTTGCGACCGACACGATCCGACGCGAGGCCGATCGCGGTCGACAGCACGGCAGTCGCGATTCCCACGGCGACCGCGAGCTCGCCCAGCTGCAGCGCGCTGAAGCCGATCATGGCCACGTACACGGGCACCATCACGCCGGCGAGCGCGCGCGACGCGCTCATGAACACGCGCGCGGCGATCACGATGGTGAGGTTGCGGTTGCGGTTGCGGGGACGGTGGACGCGGATCACGACCCGACGGTCATGAGGCCTGGATGCACCTCCGCATTGTCGTCTCGGGTGCCCGCTTCCGTCCTGCGCCGACCGGTGCCGGGATGCGCACGTCGCGGATGCCGTGTAGGATGCGCGGGCCGTGAACCTGCGGCCACATACGCGCTCGCAGGTTCCGCGCATCGTCTGGCCGGGCTCGGCAGCGGGAGGTAGCGTCGCACATGCGGCGCTCGGGGCACGTCTCCCCCGCCGAACGACCCGCGGGGTCACGTCATCGTTCCCGCGATCCCCGGCCCGGCACCGGAGCCGCGCTGACCCGCGTGCGGCAGGTGCCCGCTAGGGGAGAAGACCACGCGACCACAGCGGATCCGTCCGTTGCGGTTCCCTGCCCTCCACGACCCCGGTCGGTCCGGTACAGGGAACGCGACGAGACCAACCCGCCTGGGCAACGCGGCGTCGCACCTCGGGCGCGCTTCGGCGCACGTCGAGGCTGCCTCGCATCGCCTTGGCAGCAACTCACGACATCTCGGGGCGTCATCGCTCCGACTCGGCATCGCATCCGCCCGCCTCGGCGTGGCGTCGGCGCGCTCGTGGACCGCCGGGTCCCGGCGGGCCAGATCGCCACGGCTGATCGTGGCGCTGGGGGCGCTCAGCCTCGCCCTCGTGGCGCGCCCGGTGGTGGCCGGCATCGCGGCGCCCTGGTCGCCGGCGCCGCCCGGGTCCCCCGCATCCCGGGCGTCAATCGTCCCCCGCCGGGCCGCGCCCCCGCCGTTCATGACCGCGGTCGCGTACCCCGAGGTCTCGGCGGAGGAGACGCTCGCGTCCCTCTCCGTCGGGCCGGGCGCCGGCACGGCGCAGGCGGACCATGTCGCGCTGGTGGCACCGACCACGTCCGGCCGGGCGGTGTCCGCACCGACTTCGCCTCCCACGTCCAGGGCCGCCCTGCGCAAGGCGCCCGGCAAGACGCCACGGCCGACCCCTGGACTGACGCCAAAGCCGGCGTCGCATGTCGCGACCGCGGTGTCCCTGGCTGCCAGGAAGCTCGACGGACCGGTGAGAGCGGTCCCGGGGATGCCGGCCCCGGAACTGGGCCAGGCCTCCACGTACGGGCCCTTCTAT
>JAJYJR010000880.1 GCA_021789355.1 Chloroflexota bacterium
CGCGATCGAGAGGAACCCGCCCGAGACCGGCGGGAGCGGCACCATCCCAAAGGTGAAGCCGGCGGGGCGCGGCGTCGGGCGCTCGGCCGAGCTGGCGGTGGTGGGCGACGTGCTGGGCACGTAGCACAGCGTGCCGGGCGGGCAGCGGCTGGGCATGGGGGTGGGCGATACGGCGGGGAACGGGGAGGCGGTGCAGGCGGCCGCCACGGCGATCACGACGAGGGAACCGAGTCGGACGACGTTGACATGACCCATGAGAGCCGGATTCTGCGCCGTCGGGAGTCGCCTGGGGTCGTCTACTCACGGGGCCGGAGACAGGACGGACCAGAAGGGGGTCGCGCGACAGAGCCCGCGTTCGTGCTCAGCGCGGCCTACGCCGAGGCCGTCCAGAAACGAGGGCCTTTCGACGGGCTGGCGCCTGAATGGGACTCCGTGTGTTGGGTGCGCATCGAAGTGGCGAGCTGTATCGTTGGGGCCACCGTGCGCTCACCCTGGAGACTGGTGCAGCTGCTCGCTTGGGGCCTCGTCAGCGCGCTCGCGGCCGGGTGTGTGGCTGGCGAGTCGTCTGTGCCATCGTCCACAGCGGCGCAATCCGCGCCCGCGGCCGCGGTGACTGCGTCGCCCACCGGCTCGCCCGCAGCTGGCGAGAGCGTGGTGGCCTGGGTCGATCAGCCGGCGCCCCACTATGTCGCGCCATCGCCGAGCCTCCCTCCCCACGATGCCAGACCATGCCAGCCAGCGGACCTCCGCGCTACGACAGGCGCCATGGGGGCCGGCCTGGGCAACACGGACCTGCCGGTGACCTTCCTCAACCGCTCGACCTCGGCCTGTGCGCTGACCGGGTATCCACCCACCCTCGCCGGTGTGGCTGCCAACGGGTCCGTGGTCGTGATCGCGGCCCGTCACGGCAGCTACTTCGGCGACCCTGGCCCACCCGCCAACATCGGCCCCGGGGAGAGCGCCGCCCTGAACATCTCGGGTGGCGACAACTGTCCGGCCGTGCTCGGCGGCGAGCACCGAGTGTACCCGACGTTGCGCGTCGGTTTGCCCGACGGCGGGACCCTTGACGTCGCCGGCGGGGGCTTCGACACGGCGTGCGGCGTGTCCGTCAGCCGGTTCGGCGTTCCGGCAGACGCAAACCCACAGGCGCAGGCATCGCCCCTGCCGTTGACGGCCACCATCACAGCGCCCCCCACCGTGCTCGCGGGCACGACCTTGCGGTACCTCGTCACCCTCTCCAACCCGACGGACGCTGCGTACCCGCTGTCCCCGTGTCCGAGCTACGAGGAGTTCGTCGGTTCGGGTTCGGCAGACCGCTGGGTGACCACGATCCGCGACTACTACCTGAACTGCGCCGCCACCGCCGTCCTTGCCCCCGGTGCGTCGGTGCGCTTTGAGATGTGGCTCGCCATCCCCGCCGACCAGCCATCGGGCTTCGCGAAGTTCGGGTGGGATCTCCAGGGCGACCGGGGTCCTTGGGCGAACGCGCCGATGCAGGTGCAGCCAGCCACCTGAGGCGCTCACCGATCGGCGGTCCTTTGGGGGAGGCTCGCCCAAGAGCCTGCCGACGTCCGGACGATCTTCGATGGCCGTCTGGTCAGTGATACGTGAACCACACCCGCCAGCCGCCAGGGAACTTGCTGACGAAGTCCTGTCCCTGCGATAGATCCGCGCTGGGCTGCATGGCTGGGAAGAAGAGCGTCACGACATAGGTTCGCTCACGCACGAACTGCCCACACAGCGTGCCCGGTATCTCAGAGAGCGGATCGCTCCGTGAATCGGCCGGCCAAGCGCCGGTGATCCGGTATCCCCGCGTGTCGATGCCCTTGTAGATCGTCGGGATGGTCGCCTCAAGCGCGGCGATCGCGGCCTGCTTCGCGTCAGGTCCAGGCGGAAGCGGCATCTCCTTCGGGCAGTCGGGGTTTGCCGTCAGCAGCGTCGTGACCGCGGACGGAACGGTGGCGGGCGACAATACGGGAGCGCCACCCGTCGGGGGCGAAACAGTTGTGGCGGTGGAGACGCTCCCCGACCACGCCGCCAGCGCAGCGACAGCGAGTGCAACGGCGGGGACGCGCCAAGACCGGCTTTGCATCCTTGCCCCCGGCGGAGACGGGCCGGATCCACATCCAACGCTGACGAGGCTCGCCGGCATTCTACGGCGCGTCCCGAAACGAGGTGGTTCCGGTATGCGCCTCCCGAACAGGCCAACCAGGGCGGAGTCTTGCGTCAACGTCCGCCGACCGCCGGACCTCGTCGATGCTGCGCCGACCGGGTTCAGAACCGTAGTTCGTGCGCGTATCGTGGATGTTGGTGCGCCGCAATCTCGCGAGAGGGCGCCGTGGGGTTTCTGCGACGATTTGGCCAGGCCCCGACATGGCCCCCGTCGGGGCCGATCACATGGTGGCCTCCAACAGGTCACGCCATTCAGGCAACGGTCGACGTCGCCTTGTTTGAGCCAGACCAACCGTCTGAGATCGAGGTCGTCGGCGAGTCGCACTACCAGTCGAATCTCGACGCCGTCGCCGGCGGCAAGACGGTGGACGGGCCCGCTCGGTCGGACCACACGGCCATTCTCATTCCTGAACCGGATAATGCGTACGACAGGAACGCGGTCCGGGTGTACCTCGTGCCGAAGGATCATCCGGCGGGCACCGTGCTGGTCGGCTACTTGTCACGGTCCGATGCCGTCAGGTATCGGGGGCCGATTTACCGGCTCGCTCGGGATGGGAAGCTCCTGGCCTGCCCTGCTCACATCACCGGAGGTTGGAAGCGGAGCCACAGTGACGTCGGCAACTTCGGCGT
>JAJYJR010000881.1 GCA_021789355.1 Chloroflexota bacterium
TGGCGATCATCCTGCCACTGGTCGGCTACGCCACCTACCGCCTCCTGGCGGGCCGGGCGCCGACCCTCTCGCCGCGCCGCGCCTGGGCCGCAGCGATCGGCGGCTACGTCGGCATCACGGCGGCTGCGCTGGCGGTCGGCATCGAGCTCGGCATCGAGCCTGTCTTCTTCACCCAGAATGGTCACCCCCTCTACAGCCCGTACACGCTGCAGCAGGCGATCCCGGCCATGCTCGTCGCCCACGTATTCGGCGCCTCCATCGTCGAGGCCCTCATCACGGGGCTCGGTGTCGCCTATTTCCAGCAACGGCATCCGGAGTACTTGGCCGCGCTCCGGCCGGTCTTCGCGCCGGGTGCCGAGGCGGAGGGCCAGGCGATCCCGCGGCCGCTGTGGCAGGTCGTGCTGGCCGCCGGCCTGGCCACGACGGTCGCGCTCGGGCTGCTCGGCCTCGGGATGGGCGGAGGGGATCCCGGCCGCCTCTACGGGGCCGACTGGGCGCAGGTCAGCTGGCCGGATGTGGCGAGCATGCTGCTCATGGTTGCGATCCTCGCCGTGATCCTCGTGCCGCTCGTCTACGGGATCCTGCCGCGTCCGGTCAAACGGGTCGGGGCGACCTTTACGGCCATGGCCGTCATTGCGCCGCTCGGACTCATCGCGCCCGGCTTCGCCTACGGCGAGGGCAGCGCTCAGGACGTGGAGACGGCCTTCGGGTACGTGCCGCAGGGACTGCAGCAGCTTTCGGGGGTCTTCAGCGCACCCCTCGGCGGGTACAACCTGCCGTTGCCCTTCTTCGACGGGGCCAATGCGCCGCTCTGGCACGCCGCGATCGGCTACGAGATCACCGGCGTGATCGGCATCCTGGTCGTCGGCGCCCTCTCCCTCGCGCTGGCCCGGCTGCTCGGAGCCCGCCCCTTCACGGATCAGGCGGGCAGTACCGCGTGAACAGCGGGGTGCCCTCGGCAACCGCCTTCCCGGCCGGTCGGCGCCACGGTCGGGTGGGCTGGCTCGAGCAGACCGTGGGAGGGATCACGGCCTCGATCGAGCGCGCGGTCTTCACGGAACAGCACGCCCGGCAGCGCGGTGTTCTCCAGGGGCTCGATCCGCGCGCCAAGCTCGGCATGTTCATCGCGCTCATCCTGGCGGCCAGCCTGACCGGGTCGTTGATCGTGCTCGCGTCGCTGTACGCCGTGGTGCTGATCGCCGCAGGCGCCAGCCGCCTGCCGTACGGCTACTTCGTGAAGCGCGTCTGGCTCGGCATCCCCTTCTTCGCCGGCGTCGTGGTCGTTCCGGCGCTCTTCCTGGTGCCCGGGCCCCGCCTGTTCGACCTGCCGCTCGGGCCCATCCACATCGCGCCGTCGGTCCCGGGCATCGTCGGGGCGGTCATCCTGGTCACGCGGGTCGGCGTGAGCGTCTCGCTGGCGGTGCTGTTGGTGATGACCACGCCGTGGGCGGACATCCTCAAGAGCCTGCGCGTGCTGCACGTTCCCCAGGTGTTCGTCCTCGTGCCATCCATGACCTACCGCTACATCTTCCTGTTCCTGCACACCACCAACGGCGTGCTCCTCGCCCGCAAGAGCCGCGTGGTGGCGAGGACCGGTGGTGCCGAGCAGCGGCGCTGGATCAGCGGCACGCTGGGCAACCTCGTCGGCCGCGCGTTCAGGATGAGCAACGAGGTGTACGCGGCGATGATGGCCCGGGGCTTCACCGGCGAGATCCGCACCTACAGCGCCTACCGCATGCGGCCGGCCGACTGGGCGGCCCTGGGCGCGTCGCTCGCGGTGGCCGTGGCCGCGACGGTCGGGGGACGGTTCGTCCCGTGACCGTCGAAGAGCGGCCGCTGGTCTACTCGCTGCGCGGCGTGCGTTACGTGTACGGCGGAGGGCAGGTGGCCCTCGACGGCATCGACCTCGACATCCGCGACGGCGAGCAGGTTGCGCTGCTGGGTGCCAACGGCAGCGGCAAGTCGACCCTGCTGAAGCTGCTCGACGGGATCATCGCGCCGTTCGCGGGCTCGATGCGCGCGCTGGACCGGGACATCGCCGCGATCGCCGACGGACAGGACGCGTTCGCCTTTCACCGCGAGGTCGGGCTGGTGTTCCAGGACCCCGACGTCCAGCTCTTCAGCGCCACGGTGTTCGACGACGTCGCCTTCGGGCCGCTGCAGCTGGGCCTCCCCGCGGCCGACGTGAAGCGACGCTGCGACGAGGCGCTCGCCACCATGGACATCGCCGATCTCGCGGAGCGGGCTCCGTTCGAGTTGTCGGGTGGCGAGAAGAAGCGCGCCGCCATCGCGTCGGTGCTCTCGCTCGAGCCGCGCGTGGTGCTGCTCGACGAGCCGACCGCCTCGCTCGACCCCCGCACCAAGTGGGTGCTCGTCAACCTGATCGGTCGCCTGGCCGGCCAGGGCCGCACCCTCGTGACCGCGACCCACGAGCTCGACATCGTGCCCATCATCGCCGAGCGGGTCGTGGTGCTCGGGGAGGAACGCCGTGTGCTCGCCGACGGCGCGCCCGAGGCGATCCTGGCGGACCGGGATCTGCTCGTCGGTGCCAACCTCATCCATGAGCATCTCCACGAGCACGGGGGCCTGCGACACACCCATCTGCACCCGGCGGACGAGCGGCATCACGACCGGTGATCGCGGGCGGCGCGCATGCGCCGATCGCGGTCAGGGCTCGACGACCACCTCGAGATCGCCACGCACCTCGAGCACCCGGGCCTGCAGCGGGGACGTCGGCGAGGGCCGCTCGAACCGGAGGTCGGCCTGCGCGCCCGCCACCGTGAGCCCCCGGAGCTCGAC
>JAJYJR010000882.1 GCA_021789355.1 Chloroflexota bacterium
CCACGCGGGCGTCCGCGCTCGATACCTCGCAGACGATCTCGGAATTGCGCCACTGACCCGGACCCGCTGCGGTCGCGTACACGGTCTGCTTGCAGACGGCGCGGCCGACGATCGTGGCCTCGCCAGCAGGGCTCCCTGGCACAGCGACCGGCGGTCCGACGGTGACAGAGGCCACGGCCTCCGGCGTGGAAGCCGCGGTGGGCGTCGGGGTGATCGGGCCGAGCGGCGCGGTCGCGCACGCACCCAGGACCCCCGCGATCGACAGGACCACCAGCGCCCGGACGCTGATCCCGCCGCGCACGCTGGATCGCCGCTGGCTGTCCCCGGTCAGGCTCCCGATGGTCGAACCGCGGTCCATCGGCAGTCCGCTCTCCGTGGTACTGCGTCGCATCGGACCCCTCCTTCGGGCCGCTACCGTCCTGCCGGCACCGTCGACAGGTGTCGCAGGCCGCCGGGTGCCGCGCCATCCGGCAGCCACCAGACCGAGGGGATCTCCTCCCAGCCGAGCACCCCGGGCGGCGGAGGTCCGGCCGACGTTCCGCTCACCAGCAGGTCCCGACCGCAGGTGAGCGCCTGCTCGAAGTCGCTGCGGTCGCCCGTGGGCGATGACCGGCGCGTCCATGCGATGCCGTCGGCGGAGGTCCAGATGACGCCCCGATACGGGAAGGCGACGCCGCTCGCCGCGGGTTGCGCCGAGACGGCCGGTGAGGCGGCGGCGGCAGCTTCGACGCGTCCGACCGCCACGAACCCGTCGGCCGTGGAGATGATCGACCCGATCGTGCCCAGGTCCGGGATCGGCCGCGACACCCACGCGATCCCGTCGCGCGACGTCCATGCCTCCCAGCCCGATCGCCGGATGCCGACCGCGGTCAGCAGCCCGGCGTGGTCCACCGTGACGAAGAAGATGCGGGGCCACTGCGTGGCGCCCGCCTGAGCCGCCGGCGGAGTCGCGCCTGTCGCCGTCGCGCCATCGTGGGCGCGCCTCCATGTGACGCCATCGCGTGATGTCCAGATCGGTACGCCCGTGTCCGCCTCGCCGACCGCGACGAGACCCACCTCGCTCGCGAGCACGGCGTCGAGCCCGTAGAAGTAGCCCTGCCCGGCGCCTTCGAGCGGAGCGACCCGGGTCCAGCTCGAGCCATCGCCGGAGGTCCAGATCGCGGACACGGATGCGGCGGCGCCGACCGCGACGAGCCGGCCCGCGCGTACGGCCAGGTCCCTGACATAGCTGGATGCATCGATGGCGACCCCGGACCATCGAAATGGGTCGTCGCCCACCTGCCGCCAGCTGCGCCCGTCCGTCGAGGTCCACGCCGCCCCCCCATCGGCGAGCGCCACGTAGCCCGGCCCGCCGGCGGTCACCGCGTGGAGCGCGTCGACGGAGGTGCCGCGGGCCGCCGCCGGCTCCCAGTGGCGACAGTCGGACGAGGACCAGAAGGCGGCATGCCCGTGGGCGTCGCGGCCGACGGCCACATAGCCGCCCGGACCCGCCGCGAGGTCGGCGAACGTGCCGCCCCCCGGCAGGTCCAGGAGCTGCCAGCCCGTCGGCGGGCGCGCCGACCCCGCGAGGAGGGCTCCGCCGAGGAGCGCCGCCAGGAGCGCGGCGAGGAGCAGCAGCAGGGCCAGGCGGGACGGCACGGAAATCGGCCAGATCGCGGATCGAGCGACGCGCTGCTGCGCCGCCGCCCGGGCCACGCCGAGGGCGTCGACCTCGGTGGGGGCCTCGTCGAGGTACTGGCGGTACGCCGCCGCGAAGCGCCGCTCGAAGGCGTCGAGCTCAGACATCCTCGAGCTCCTTTCGCAGCCGGCCCATGAGCCGCATGAGCCGCGCCCGCACCCCGGAGGCGGAGATCCCGAGCAGCGGGGCGATCTCCGACGAGTCGAGCTCGGCGCCGTAGCGAAGCGCGACCAGCACGCGCTCCTCCGGGCTGAGCCGGCGCAGCGCGTTGCCGAGGTCGAGCCGCCGGATCGCGGCAGACGCGTCCGCTCCCTCGTCGGGTGGATCGAGCTCGATCTCCACGATGTGTCCGCGGTGCCGGCGACGCACGAGGTGCCGCGCCTCGTTGGCGACGACGGCGAGGAGCCAGGACCGGAGGTGTTCGGGCTCCCGCACCGTGCGCAGCCGTCGCCAGGCGATCAGCCAGGCCGCCTGCGCCGCGTCACGGGCCAGCTCGGGTTCGCCGCAGATCCCGTAGGCGACCCGCACCATGTCCCCGTGGTAGGTCGCCACCAGGCGAGCAAACGCCGTCTCGTCACCTGCCGCCGCCCGCTGCAGGATCGCGATCGTCGCCTCGGCGGTGACCACGCCCGTCATGCCTTAGAGAGGCTCCGGAGGGCACGAACTGTTGCGCCGCGCCAGGTCGGCCGTCAGCCTCGTCGCTCACGGTAGGGGGCGCCGGTCGCGCGACCCAGAGTCGTTGATCCTCAACTCGCCAGGGCATGACTCCGCGCCCGCTCTGCGGCAGCATTCGCGCGGCCATCCGGTCAGCAATCGAACGCGAACCAGCGCCACTCGTTGCGCAACCGCGGGTCGTCGAGCACGAGATCCCGTATCTCAAGCGGTTACTCAGCAGGCTGCCACTGGCACTCCACGCGACCTGCCGCCTCGCGCTCGCTTTCCGGTGCTGCCGCTCGCGCCGCCCGGATCGCGTAGGCCACGGCCCCGCGCAGGTCTCTGGCCGCGGCGTTGGCATGACCGCCCGCCGTGCGGAGGGTACCCCCTGGCCGGATATGTTCAACCCTGATGCGCTTGAAGTTGAGCTGCCCTGTCCCGAAGGTCACCCCGTGGTCGTGCCA
>JAJYJR010000883.1 GCA_021789355.1 Chloroflexota bacterium
GCCTCGTCGAGCCGCAGGTGGAACGGGCTCGGCGGGAGGCGGGAGCGATCCAGCGCCAGCACGATCTCGGTGGCGATGCCCACCCCGGCACAGGCCGACACCGCGCCGCTCGGGGCAGGTGGCAGGGTCTCGAAGTCGCTGGCGTCCTCCAGCTCGACCGCCACGCGGCGTCCCGTGGCGTCGAACGTGACGGCGTTCAGGCGTACCTGTCCGCAGATCGGGCCGTCGCCCGCGAGGAAGCCGAGGGCGACCACGATCTCCCGGGTCAGATCAACCGAGGGCGCGTCGGGGACGTTCAGGAACGCCCATAGCCGAGCGACGGACTCCGGGGTGTCCGCCACGTCGAGCCAGTTGTTGTCGAAGGGCGTCCCGGGCAGCGAGACACCGGACGGCACCGGCGGCATCCAGCCGTGGCGTGTCGCGAGCAGCACGCGCCAGCCGACGCCCGACATCGGCTGGCCCGAGACGAAGACCCCCGACGGATCGGGAACCGTGGCCACGGCCGTCGGCTGCCCGATCGTGGCATGCGGGTTGAAGGACGGGACCGCGCTCGACGGGGGTGCCGGCGACACCACCGGACCGAACGACGCCGAGTTGCCGCACCCAACGACGAGCAGGACGACCAGACACCCGAGAGCGAAACGCCTCATCGCCATCCTCGACGCTGCCCACGCCACAGGGGTTCCCGCCGCCAGCAGCCTCATGTCATCACCGGCGGTGGTCGAGAGCCGTCCTCCCGCGTTCCCCTGAGTCCGGCGAACCTGGGCTCCCAGTCCGGCAGGAAGTGTTGCTGGGGGTTGTTTAGGCCCTGATCGGAAATGGCCGCGCAGCGACCGCATGTCCTGGATGGAGGTGGCCGAGCCCACCCGACATAGCCTGACTGACGGCTCTTGCCGCCCCGGGTCGCAACCGCAAAGATCGATCAGGTGTCTCTCGCGCGGTGGGTTATGCGAACCAATATTGGGTCCCGTGCTCTCGTCATCGGTGCGGTGACGATCGCCCTGCTCGTCGCAGGCTGTGGCTCGTCCTCCGGCGCGCCCGGATCCCCCTCCGAGCCTGGCGCCCTGCACGTCGTCAATGTGGATGGCCCTGACGTGTCCGTACTCATCGCGGGCAAGGTCGTCGCGGCAGTCCCGTGCGGTCAAGACGCGACGCTTGCGCCGGGCGGCTCGCTGCCTGCCCTGCCGTGGGAGGTCGTTGTCGGCGCGAACGGCGGAGGGACGCTCGGACGCGTCACCGTGTCGAGCCTGCCGCTCGGCTTGCTGATCCGCGGGAGTGCCGTCCTATCCGGGCCGTGGCCCATGAGCTATGGGCCCGCTCCCGCGGGCGGATGCGCGACCTCGCCAGGGCCGTCAGAGGGATCGTAGCTCGCCGCGATCACGGGGCCCGGAGGCCCGATGCTCTCGGACGATCACCGCCGCCCCAGCATGTAGCCGAACGCGGCGACCCCCATCCAGGCCTTCGCGCTCTCCATCGTCTGCTCGAACCAGCGCGCCAGGCGTCGCCTACGCCCGAGTTGGTCAAAGCCGCCCGCCCGCAGCACACCCAAGGGCAACTGCCGGTCGCGCCGCTCTATCGGCGCGACCGCTGCGATTCGCCGGGGTCGTCCGCTAGAGTCCAGAAACGACAGTGCCTGCCGGACTGGGTGCTGATGGTGGTGACTTCAGCTCTGTGAACCTCGGCCTCCACGACCGCCTGCACGGCATACGGCGGCCGAAGCGCGAGCGGCGCTGTTCGCGCGGGACGCGCCCCGGGCACCCGAAGCCACCCTGAGCCCCGGCTGGCGCCACCACCCTGCATACGTCCCCTCACGATGGTGTACGGTGGGAACGGCCCCGGACTGGAAGTCGGCCACCAGCGCCCGCACGTCGTCAACTTCCGCAGGCGGGATCGCCACGTCCCAGATCGGCCGACCGATGAGCGCCGCGGCGGGGTACCCGCTGAGACGCTCGCCGGCGGAGTTGACGCGGACCACCCGACCCTGCGCGTCGAGGACCAGCACCATCGCGCCGACGGCGTCGAGCACGGTGGTGACGAACCGTTCCCGGTCGGCCAGCATCCGCTGCGCCTCGACCGTCGCGCTGATGTCGCGACTCACCGAGACCGATCCGAGGAGCCGGCCCTCGGCCATGATCGGCTGGACCGTTGACTCGATCCAGATCTCACGGCCGTCACGGAGCCGGACGGTGCCCGTTCCGCGCCACGTGCGCCCGGCCCCGAGGGTGGCGAAGAACTCACGCTCGTCGCCGGGTCGCGCCATCCGGAACGGCAGCAACTCGCCGAAGGAGCGGCCCACCGCCTCGGTGGCCGAATAGCCGAACAGGCGCTCGGCCGACGCGGTCCAGTGCGTGACCCGGTTGGCCGGGTCGGTGGCCCACACGGCGTCGGAGATGTGGTCGAACAGGAGGCGCTGAACCTCCCCCTCATCGGCCGCGCCGATCGCTGGCTGGCTCGCGCCTGGCTCCTCCGGGTGGCGTGCCCGAGTCCGCATCGTGCGGGGTACCTGACCAGCGGTCCCGTCCGATCGTGGGTGTCTCATGTGCCAGTCACCCGCATCCTGCCGGGCATGCGGCCTGCCGGTCGTGGAGCCCGCGTCCAGACCCTCAGGACCCGCGCTGGTCGGCGGTGAGGACGGCCACCGTCTCCGGTCGGCCGTAGAAGTAGCCCTGCCCGAAGTCGACCCCGAGGCTCGTCAGGCTCCTGGCCTCGGCGTCGGTCTCCACGCCCTCGCCGATGAGCCGGCAGCCCGCCGTCCGCGCGAAGTGCCGCATGGCGACCACCATCGCCTGGCGACC
>JAJYJR010000884.1 GCA_021789355.1 Chloroflexota bacterium
GAGGGGAGCCCGGCCCCGCTCCACGTCGGCCACCAGTCCGCCCTTCGACTGCCCCTCCTCGCTCCAGTCCCAGCGCATCGGACTGCCGCAGTACCACGCGTTCGGGGAGAGGCGCTGGCGCGCGTGCAGGTGCCCCAGCAGCGCGAGGTCGTATCCCGCCAGCGCGTCGGCCGGGATCGTCACGTCCCAGCCCGCGCGCATCGTCCGCTCGGTCCCCAGCGACGCCCCCGCGACCGACAGGTGGCCGACGTAGACGGTCACGTCGGCCACCTGCACCTCGGCGGCCCACTCCCGCGCCTGCCGCTCCGCCTGACGGCTCACCGCCGCCTGCCGCTCCCCCACCGTGCCCCGCTCCTGCCCGTCGAGCGAGCGCGGGTGGGGGTACGGCTGCGCGTACACCCGCACGGTCCCGGCCGCGGTGGCGACGAGGACGCGGACGGGGCCGGTCGCCACGACCACGCCCGGCATCCGCACCGCCTCCAGCCAGCCCAGCGTGTGCGAGGCGGCATCGCCCACGGTGGTCGGACCGTCGTGGTTGCCCCCGATCACCACCAGAGGGCAGACGTCCGCCACCCCGCGTGCCGCCTCAGCGATGGTCCGCAGGTCGCGCGGGCTCGGGTGGCGGGAGTCGAAGGTGTCGCCGCACCACACGGCGAGGTCGGCGTGCTCCGCCTCCACCAGATCCACGAACCAGCCGAGCACGTCGACCGCCTCGGTCGCGCGGCTGCTCGCGCCGCCCTCCGGGCGACCGAAGCGCCCCGAGCCGAGGTGGAGGTCGGACATGGCGACGACCCTCACGGCCGCCCCTCCGGCCCCTCGCGGCTCGGGACACCACCTCGGCGCGTCCGACCGCCCGTACCCCGGGTCCCCGGGTCGCGTGGCGGCTTCTGGCGGGGATACGCGCCCCACTCCGGCGGCCAGTCGCGCTCCGAGCCGAGGTACTCGCTCGCGGGGTCGGCCGGACGCTCCGGCGGACGGTGCGCCCTTCGCGCCTCGACGTCGTTGTTGGCGTACCAGTCGGCCGGCCCGGTCGGACGGCCGCACCACGAGCAGAACGACCCTGCCGCCTCCCAGCGCCCGCAGGCGGGGCAGGTCTGCTCCAGCCGCCGCAGCTCCTGCTGCTTCTCGGTCACGCCACCCGCCTGTAGGACCGTCTAGGACCGTCGTTTCCCCCCGGAGTGGCGTACCACACCGCCCCGCACCCAAACGCGCGTCCTCGGGGGGTTCTCGGGTCCGTGGAGGCCATCTCAGCGACCGCCCTCCAGCAGTGCCAGTCCTAGGGCGGCGGTCATCACTGCGCCCCCTCGTCGGGATCGGGACCGATGTCGATGTCCCCGTCCGCCTCGACCGGCGTGACGCTCGCCGCCACCACGGCGTTCTGGCGGGCCTGCCACTCGCCCTCCACCCGGACCGTCGCCCCCTCGTCGAAGTGCGGCAGGGCGCCCTCCGTCGGGCGCGTGACGATGATCCGGGTGGGCTCGTCCTGCCCCTGCACGGCGAGGTGGAACAGGATCGCCCACCCCTGCGGATACTGGCGCGGCGCGAAGTCGCCGTCCTCGACCGCCACGCGCCCCGTCAGCGAGACGCGCCGCGCCTCTCCCCGGATCTGCGCCCGGCGGCCGCGCTGCTCGTCGTCGCCCTCGCGCATCTCCTCGGCCGGAGTGACCTCGTACCCGGCGAGGGCCATGATCCACGAGTACTGCTGCCGGAACGCCCGGCTGGTGGCGCGGGTCACGGCCATCGAGCGGCGCGCGTACTCGGCCCGGTTGCACCACGGGCGGTCGTCCTCCATGCCGCAGATGGCCGACGCGCGGCCGATCACCGTGTCGTCGGAGAGGCGCACCAGCTCGACCCACGCCTCGTACGACCCGTCCGGCTGTCGCGCCACCGAGACCTCGCGCGCCACCACGTTGTCGAAGCGAGCCACCGTCATCCACGCCTCGACGGTCGGGAACCGCTTGCCGCTGATCACGGCAAACAGCTTCTGGCGGTCCACGATGTCCTTGAGGGCGGTCGCCATGCGCGTCGCCAGCGCGACGATCTCCTCCGGCTCGCGCGTGCGAGCCAGCCCCATCACCTGCGGCGGGACGGGGACCAGCGCGCGCTCCTCGCGCACGTCGGCCTCGATGATCTGCTCTGCGGTCATTTCGGTGCTCCCTTGCTGCTCCGCGGCGGACGCAGCCACTTCCCCGTCGCGGGGTCGCGCTGCGGCTCGTGATCTCGGATGGACGCCACGCGGGGCGCGCTGATCCCCAGCTCGGCCCCGACCTTGCGGAGCGACCAGCCCGCGGCCAGCAGCTCCAGCACGTGGGCACGCCTCGCCAGCGCCTCGTCTAGCGTCAGGCGGGGCTTCCCGGCGGCGGTGCCCGTCCCGGCGCCCCACGTCCTCGGGTTAGTCATGCACTTGCCGCTCCCTCACTGGTGCGTCCCATTCTAGCTTCCGTACCCATGAACGTCAATGCGTAGTCCCGACCCGGACGCCGATGCACGTCGCGCACAGCGGGGCGGCCATGCTCGGCGAGTCCCCCACCGTCGGGGCGGCTTCCGCCTCGATGAGGAACACGACGCGGCGCTTCCCGCAGCCGGAGCACCGCTGCCGCCGGGTCGAGCGCACTACGCGGGCCCGCACCAGCACCGTCACCAGCAGCGAGGTCGTCAGCACCTCAGTCGGGTCCATCGGTACCCTCCGGCCCATCCCCGGCCAGTACGCCCATCGGCACGTTCAGCCGCCGGGCGAACGTCCGCAGGGTCGGCAGGCTGGGGAACGACAGCCCCGTCTCGATGGCCGAGACGA
>JAJYJR010000885.1 GCA_021789355.1 Chloroflexota bacterium
GGACGGCCTGGGAGCCGTTGCCCCTGGCCGCCGGCAACCGCGCGCTCGAACGGCTGCGGGCGGGAGACGTCGAGGGGGCCTTCGTGCTCGTGCCCGGCATGGGGGGTGGCTGAAGCCGCCATCTTCGGGCACGACACGGCGTCTGAGTGAGAACGGAAGGAGGCGTCGACATGACGCTGGACATGCGCCCGCTCGGGACGAGCGGGCTGGAGATCACCACGGTCGGGTTGGGCGCGTGGGCCATCGGGGGCGGTGGATGGGCGTTCGGCTGGGGCCCGCAGGACGACGCGGCGTCGGTCGAAGCGATCCGGCACGCCGTCGGCCGGGGCGTGAACTGGATCGACACCGCGGCCATCTACGGGCTGGGACACTCCGAGGAGGTCGTCGGCGAGGCGCTCCGGCAGATCCCGGCGAACGACCGTCCCCTGGTCTTCACGAAGGGCGGCATGATCCCCGACCTGTCCCGGCCCTTCGAGAACCCGGAGCGGAACCTGCAGCCTTCCTCCATTCGCCGCGAGGTCGAGTCGTCGCTCCGCCGGCTGGGCGTGGAGCGCATCGACCTGTACCAGTTCCACTGGCCGGACCGTACCGGCACGCCCGTCGAGGAGTCGTGGGGCGAGATGGCGCGGCTGGTCGACGAGGGCAAGGTCCGCGCGGCCGGCGTCGCCAACTTCGACGTGGAGCTGCTCGAGCGGGCCGAGGCGATCCGCCACGTCGATTCGCTCCAGCCACCCTTCTCGCTGATCCGGCGCGACTCCGGTGCCGACGTCGTCCCGTGGGCGGCGGAGCACGGCACGGGCGTGATCGTGTACAGCCCGATGCAGTCCGGGATCCTCACCGACTCGTTCTCGGCGGAGCGGGTGGCCCGCATGGCGGCGGACGACTGGCGGCCCCGGAACCCGCAGTTCCAGGAACCGGCGCTCTCCCGCAACCTCGCCCTGCGGGACGCGCTGCGGGCGATCGCCGGGCGGCGCGGGACGACGGTCTCGGCGATCGCCGTGGCATGGACCCTCGCCTGGCCGGGCGTGACCGGAGCGATCGTGGGGGCGCGGTCGCCTGGGCAGGTCGACGGATGGGTCGCCGCCGGTTCGATCTCGCTGACGCCGGAGGACCTGGTCGAGATCGCCCGTGCCGTCGAGCGGACGGGCGCCGGCACCGGTCCCCTGCACCCGCTGACGGGGGCCGCGCAACGATGACCGCGCACATCGCTGTGCTGGGCACCGGCAAGATGGGCAGCGCGATCGCCCGGCGCCTCGCCGACCTGGACCCCGGGATCGCGCTGTGGAACCGGACGCCGGAGCGCGCGCAGCAGCTGCACCTCGGCCGGGTGGCACCCACTGCCGCCGAGGCGGTCCGGGGCGCGGACGTCGTGATCAGCTGCCTCACCGGGCCGGCGGCCATCCGGGCTGCCTATCTCGCCCGTGGTGGCGCACTCGAGGCCCGCACGGCCGCGGTGTACGTCGAGATGAGCACCGCCGGCGCCGCTGCCGCGGAGCTCGCTCCTCTGGTGGAGCAGGCGGGCGGGCGTCTCGTCGAGGCGCCGATCCTCGGGGCGCCGGCGCTGGTGGCGGCGGGCAGAGCCGCGATCCTGGTCGGAGGCGACGGAGCGGACGTGGATCGCGTCGCGCCGATCCTGGGACGCCTCGGCGAGGTCCACCGGGTCGGCCCCCTCGGCAGTGCGTCGCGCCTGAAGCTCGTGGCGAACAGCATGCTGGCGACCGTCGTCGTGGCTGCCGCCGAGCTGCAGGTCGCGGGGGAGGACGCCGGGCTCGATCCCGGGCAGGTCTTCTGGGCCCTCGCACGCCTGGCGCCCGTCCTCGAACCCCGCCGCGCGGGCTACCTCGAGGACCGGCACGAGCCGGCCCAGTTCACCGTGCGCGACCTGCGCAAGGACCTGGACCTGGCGCTCGGCCTCCTCGGGGGATCGACCGGCACACTCCCGGTGACGAGCCTCGTCCGCTCGCAGGTGGACGCGGCCACCGCGGAATGGGGGAACCTCGACATCACCGCGATGGTGCGGTCCTGTCGCGCGGCCCGGGCTGGCACGGACACCGGGCCCGGACCGATCACCCCGCGGCGCGACTGAACCGGGGCGCCCTCCCGCCGCGCGCTCGAACGGCGGCGCCGCGGACCTCAGCGCAGGAGGCGCGACAGCCGGCGGTCGGCCAGCGGCTTTCCCCCGGTCTGGCAGGTGGCGCAGTACTGGAGTGAACGATCCGCAAAGGAGACCTCGCGGATCGTGTCGCCGCAGACCGGGCAGGGGAGCCCGGTCCGGCCGTGCACCCGCATGGCGGTCCGCTTCTCGTCCTTGAGCTCGGAGGCCGGCACCCCCTCGTTGCGCGCCAGCGCCTCGCGCAGGACGGTCAGGAGGGCGTCGTGCAGCCGCTCGACCTCCTCGGCCGAGAGGTTCCCGGCGGGACGGAACGGCGACAGCCGCGCGGCGTGGAGCGCCTCGTCCGAGTAGGCGTTGCCGACGCCGGCGATCACCGACTGGTCGGCCAGCAGGTGCTTGAGCTGCCCCGACCGTCCCGCGAGGAGCCCGCCCAGCGCGTGGGCGTCGAACGCCGGGTCCAGGGGATCGATGCCCAGCCGGGCGATCCCGTCGACGTCTCCGGGTGAGCGGACCACGTACACGGCCAGTCGCTTCTGGGTGCCTGCCTCGGTCAGGTCGAAGCCCGAGCCGTCGTCCAGAGTCACGCGCAGCGCAAGCGGCCCGCCCCGGATCCTGGGCCGGCTCGCATCCCCGGGCGGGACCGCGCGGAGTCCGGGGGCGAGATCCTCGGCCTTGCCCGGG
>JAJYJR010000886.1 GCA_021789355.1 Chloroflexota bacterium
CGCCCTGGACGCTCATCATGATGACGGCCGCCGAGGGGACCCTCGCGCTGAGCTGCTCGCTGGTGGCGATCCCGTCCATGCCGGGCATGTTGATGTCCATCAGGACCACGTCGGGGGTGAGCTTCGGGGCAAGCTCCAGCGCCTCCGGGCCCGATTCGGCGGTTCCCACCACCTCCATGTCGGACTCGAAGCCGAGCAGCTTCGCGAGATGCTCCCGGGTCTCCGGGATGTCATCCACGATCAGGATCCTGATCCGGTCGCTCATGCCTGCGTCAACGGTTCTCGTGCGTGCCGTCGGCGGTTGACGGCGGGACTCAAAGCAGGGCGGATGGGCACCGCCATCCGCCCTGGCTCACTGGACTCATCTGGTTGGAAGCGTGCCCTCGAGCAGGACCGGCGGCAGCACGCCGTACTGGTCCAGCAGCGTCTTGAGCACGATGCCGCTGGTCTTGTCCGGCGGCGCGGAGGCGTCGGCCGGCGCGCGAAGGATCAGCGAGATCGGGGTGTCCGCGTTGTCGGCGGCGTTGACCTGGGCATACTTGATGACCTCCGCCTGCTGCGCGGTCACCGCCAGGATCACGATCATCTGCTGGCCGGTGAGCCCCACGGGTGCCCCGGCCGAGGGTGCCGGCTGAGCCTGTTGCTGGCCGGTGGTGGTGGTGGCCACGGGCGGCGTCAGGGTGCCCAGGACCTCCAGGTTCTGGATGATGTCCTTGACGCTCAGCTGCGGGCCGCCCGGCACCGGCTGCGGCAGCTGGCTGGCCGCGGCGCCCACACCCGTCGGCGCCACGTACGTCTGGATCTTGATGCCCATCACCAGGTCCACCCGGTCTCCGGGCTGGATCAGCGTCCCGACGCCGGTGTTCTGGTCGACCTGCACGGCGATCGCCCGGAAGCCGGGCTTCAGCGCCTTCACGATCTGGTCGCCCTGGGCGGTGTTGCCGGACGCGAAGTCAGCCGTGGTGATCGTGTCCCCGGCGTTGATCTGCTGGCGTGCGATGCGCCCCACCACCTGGCTGGGATCGCTGAAGGCGTCGACTGGTGCGCTGGTGACCGGGACCTCCTTGACCACCACCTGGTTGGCGGTGATGGTGGTCCCGAGCGAGATGGCCGTGGCGGCCTGCACGATCTTCGTCGTGGTCGCGACCGTCGCGCTCGCGCTGCCCGGTGTCGTCCCTCCCTGGCTGCCGTACCAGAGGATGCCGCCGAACGCGGCAACCGCCAGGAGGGCGCCCACCAGGATGATGAGCCGGCTCGATCGTTTCAATTGAGTGCTCCCCACGCTCCCCTAGGTGACAGGCGGCAACACTGTAGCACCCCACCCGGTGCGTTCGACCCTACGAATCTCCCATGACCCGTGGCGTGCCCGGGTGGGCATCCCCCGGATAAGGAAGAGCGCCAGCCGCGTGGCTGGCGCTCTTCCAGTTCGCGAAACGTCGTCAGACGGACGTAGCGACGGTGCTCAGGATTCGACTGACCTGGCTGCCCAGGAAGATCAGCGCGACGATCGCGACGATTGCGATGAGTGCAAGGATCAGGGCATATTCCGCGAGTCCCTGGCCCTCTTCGCGACCGAAGAAGCGGGCTGCGAGATACTGGACGAGCGCCACTGGCTGGATCCCTCCTTTCACTGAACTCGGCCGATGACGACCGGGGGCACAGTATGCACCCCGATTCTCCGCCGAGTCCACTGGGAATCAAGTACCTGGCAGATTCCGTTGCGGAGGGGCACCGGGATCACGTGGCGGTGGCCACACTCGTCCCGATGGTGCTCAGCAGGGTGCTGACGTTACTACCGAAGAACGCCAGCGAGACGATAGCGACCACGGCGATCAGCGCCAGGATCAGCGCGTACTCGGCCAGCCCCTGCCCAGCCTCGGCTTCGCGGGACGGCGGGGAGAGAGCGAACATTCCCCCATCCTCCGATCAGGTCGGCTCGATACGAGCCGGATGACAACATGCCGGCCCGGATGACCCGGGTCGACGGTGCGGACGGTACGCGCACCCGACGGCTGGCACAAGCCTCACGATGGTCCCATGCGGAGGACGCGAGCGGCCTTGGTGCCGGCGCGCACCGGCTGTGTGCTGGCGCTTCGATCAGCTTGGCAGGTCTGCCGCCAGGTCCAGGCAGCGTCCCTCGTCGCTGAGGCGGGCCTCGATCCCCAAAGAGCGGGCCCGTTGCTCGATGTCGCGCCACGTCGCGGCGGGCAGTCCCTGCGCGCGCGGCGGCTCGGCCCGCGGCGCACGCGCCGCCTCGTCCTCGCGCTGCTCGCGGATCATCGCTGCCAGCGCCGGCGGCAGGTCCTCGCCCTGCTGGCGCGAGCCGCGCCGGCGCCTGGTGCTCGCCGACGAGTGCTCCTCGTCGGGCGATGCGTTGGCATCGTCAGGGGTGACGCCCGAGGGCAGCGCCAGCACGGTCTCGGCCGTCTGGGTCGCCTGCAGGTGCGCCGCCAGTGACGCGGGTTCCCAGGTGAGCGAGAGCGAGACGCGGTCGGGTGCGGTCTCCAGGTACGCCACGGTCGCCTGATCGAGGATGCGGAACAGGCCGGTCTCGAGGTCGATGTCGAGGCGCCGGTCGGCGCCGACCGAATCGAAGTCGACCGGGATCTGCACGTCGCGCCCGCGGTCACGGGCGAGCCGGCGCAGCGTGGGGACCAGCCCGAGGTCGTCGAGCACCATGGGGCGCACGTTGAAGATGAAGGTCTTGGTCGCATCCAGCGCGTGCTGCACCACGTCGATCAGCGTCTGCGCCTCGCGCACCGCCGCCTCGGGGTCGCGCGCGACCAGCCGCT
>JAJYJR010000887.1 GCA_021789355.1 Chloroflexota bacterium
GGACCTGGCGGCGGAACCACGCCACCAGGACCCCGAACGGCAGCAGGGCGATGATCGTGAGCCACGCCGAGGCCCGGATCGCGGCGCCGTCGTCGCGGAAGTACGCGACGACCTGGTCGCCGCTTGCGTTCGCGTCGGGTGGCCGAGCCCCGACCACCACGTGTCCCACGGCGAGCAGGAGCACGAACGCAACCGAGACGAGCAACGGCCATCGTCGCCAGAGACCGCGTCCTGATTCCATGTCGAGTTACCTCCCTTGTCGCGTTTGCGCCGGGGGTGAAGGCATGTCGCCGCGGTCGGTCGCTTCGGCGAGAGCCGTGGGGACTTCCCCGAACCCGGTGCGGCGGACGATCCGCCCCTGCTCGTCCAGCTCCCACACCACGATGCGGGCGAGCTCGATCTGATCTCCCGTCGGGGGGCGGGTCTGGGACTGGCCGAGCTGAGTCCCCCTCCAGCTCGCACGGACGGCGACCACGTCGCCCGCCACGAGGGCGTCAGTGACGACGATCCGCATGTCGGGCCTCGCTCGCCGACACGTGCGCGCCCACGCTCTCGCGCCTTCGACCCCGCCCGGCCACCCAGGTGCCGTGCCGGCGTCGACGAAGTCGGGACTCAGTTGGTGGTCGAACTCCTGAAGATCGCCCTCGCAGAACGAACGGTAGTGGTCTTCGATCAGCCGGATCTTGTCGCTGTCGGACAGTGCCATCGCCGGGCTCCTGGGTTGCTCGCGTTCGGCTGAGATCAGCCAACCACGAAGGAGCCCAGCGCGGGGATCGACAAGCGATACAGTTTGCGATACGGCTCAGGCCGATCGGCGGATCAGGCGACGGATCTGCTCGGGGTCGCGCGGCAGCAGTCGTCCCTCGGCCACCAGGTCCGCGTCGCGGGCCCCCAGGACCTCCCGGGTTCGGGCGCGGTGCGCCTCGTAGGGCGCTACGGCCACGGGGAACAGAGTCATTCCAAGGTGCTCGAGCCACTCCTCGACGACGCCGGCGACCCGGGCGGCCATCTCGTGTCGCCCGGCGCGGCTCAGCGCGTTGGCCACCGTCGTCAGCTTGAACACCGCGTATGCCTCGGTCCCGACCCCGACCATGCCCGCGACCGCGTCCAGGCCACGCTCGATGGCGGCGTCGGTGTCTCCGCGGGCCAGCGCCAGCTCCGCGAGGCTGCCCGTGGCGTTGGCGATCCCCCACGGGGAACGGATCTGCTGGAACTGCGCCAGCGAGCGATCGAGGTGGCGCTGCGCGGCGTCGAGGTCGCCCTGCGTGGCCGCGATGCGCCACAGCCGAAGCCGGCTCATCGCCTGGCTGAATACCGACCCGTGCTCTGTGGCGAGGGCCAGGCTGCGCTCGAGCAAGACGCGAGCGGGGTCGAGCTCGCCGCGGACGAGGTGGGTCATGGCGCGCAGGCCGATGGCCTCCGCCTGCCACGCGGGAGGCAGTCGGTCACTGAGAAGGTCGGCCTGGTCGAGACGGGCCAGCGCCCCTGCTTTGTCGCCGCTCGCCCACGCCGCGTCCGCGTCGAGGACGATGAGCGGTCCGCCGACCTCCGGGTCGACGTCGCCGTCCAGGGCCACGTCGATCCACCGTCGCACCTCCTCGGCTCTGCCGAGGTAGAACCAGTGCAGGGCGATGGCGCGAAGCAGACGTTGGCCTGTCGGGCGGCTGCCGGGCCCGAGTAGTGTCCATCGCAGGGCGCTTCGGAGATTGGCGTCCTCGGCCTCCATCCACCGGCTGATCTCAGGCTCCGGCCACGCCTCGGGATCGTCGACGTCCCGCTCGGCAACCCCGGTTAGCCAGTCGGCCAGTCGATCGCGCACGGCGTGTTCCTCGCCCTCGTTCCGAAGCCGCTCCTCGACGAAGCCACGGACCACCTCGAGCACGGCCAGGCGATCGCGCCGGCGCCTCAACAGCGACGCCGCCTCCAGCCCGTTCACGGCGCGTGCCGCAGTCTCGGGGGAAACGACTGCCACCTCCGAGAGGGCGGCCGCTGAGATGCTGCCGGTGGTGGCGCCCAGGGCTCGCAGGACGCACC
Organism: Chloroflexota bacterium; assembly: GCA_021789355.1. The sequence continues at coordinate 2,035 of JAJYJR010000887.1, forward strand.
GCTCGTCTGGAGCCAGCAACTCGTAGCTCCACGCGATCGTGGAGGACATGGTCCGATGGCGTTGGTCCCGCGCCGCTCCGCCGGCGTCGAGTACCGAAAGGCCGCGCTCCAGATCCCCCTCCAACTCGCTGAGGCTGAGATCCCGGGTCCGCCGCGCGGCGAGCTCGATCGCCAGAGGGAGGCCGTCGAGACGACGACAGACATCGGCGACACCCTTGAGGTCGGCGGCCACCGACGCCCGGCGCCCCACCGCCCCGCACCGTTCGACGAAGAGGGTCACCGCGGGACCGGGAGCCCCATCGTCTCCGTCGACCGCGAGGGGGTCCACGACGAACTCGTATTCCCCGTAGACGTCGAGGCGTGTCCGGCTGGTGCAGAGGCAGGTCAGATCGGGGCAGTCCTCCAGAAGCTCGACGATCACCTCGCCGGCCCCCGCCAGCTGCTCGAGGTTGTCGAGGATCGCCAGCTCAGGCTGGCGCCGGAGCCGTTCCCGCAGGCCATCGCGTCGGGGCCTTTCGGGGATGCCGGCGATGGAGTAGGCCGCGGCGAGCAGTTCGAGGATCTCGGCGGGCTCGGTCTCGGCGGCCAGGGGCACGAACGCCGGGCATATGTCGTGCTCGCGCCCGATCCATCGTCCCACCTCGATGGCGACCCGGGTCTTTCCCACCCCCGGCGGTCCGGTGACCGTCACCAACCGGGCCGGTCCGCCCGTGACCGCGAGCAGTTGGGCGAGATCGGACACCTCTCGATCCCTGCC
>JAJYJR010000888.1 GCA_021789355.1 Chloroflexota bacterium
TGACCGAGAGCATCACCAACTGGATGAAGGTCTGGCTCACCCACTGGACCAGCGTGAGCAGCCCACCATTCACCGCCTCCGGCAGCACCAGCAGCGCGAGAACGGCGAAGATATAGGCGCACCACATGGTGCCCACGGCCGTGGTCAGGATCAGCGCGATCCTGCCGTTGAAGCCGACGTGCTCGTCGGCGGTTCTGGGCGGCTTCGTCTGCTTGTGCGCCGCAACCCGCGGGTGAGGGTGGTGCTCGAAGGCGATTCGCATGCCGTGGCCCCTTTCCAACGCGCTGCCGGCCCGCCCGGCCAATGTCGACCCATATCATCCACGCGCCCGACACTCCGCGCCCGGCCATGCGAATCGGGGCCCGCCCGGCGCGCCGGCCGGCGGAAGGCCGAAACGCCCTGTTGCATTTCGGCCGACAGGTGGCAGGCTTGAGGGTGGCCGGACGCGCCGGCCTTCACGCCGGGCTTCCGCAGCTGGATCCCACGCGAGTATCTATGGGCGCGGATCCGGGGTGAGGTACCGGGTGACGCTCAGGCCGAGACGGCGACGGCCGGGGTCGGAAGCTCGGCGTAGCGCGGCGGCTCGGGGACGCCAAGTGCCCTGAAGATCGCCGCCTGGCGGGTTGTGAGCTCGGTCCGCTGGAGGACGTCCCCGGTGGATCCTGCGAAGCGCACCAGGTGGCACTTCTCGAGCTCGAAGCGCAGGTTCCGCCAGGTGTCGCCGGCCGCCTGCTCGGCGAGCCGGATGAGGAGCAACGAGAGCCAGCAGAGCAGGACGTGGGCGCGGATGCGCTGTTCCTTGCGGTGATAGACCGGACGCAGGTCGAGCGTCGTCTTCATGTCCCGCCAGCCCCGTTCGACCTCGAGGAGCTGCTTGTACCCCGTCGCGACATCGGCGGCGGACAGGGTGGGGTCGCTGGTCCGGAGCAGGAACTTGCCATCGAGGTGCGCGTCGGCCGTGACCGCGGCCCGGTCGATCCGCAGGAGGCCCGCCCCGGTGGTCCGCAGGAAGCGCCGGTTGGTCGGCGTCCCGCGCAGGTCGCAGGCGAGCTTCGCGCGTGCAGCGGGGGCAAGGTCGTCGCTCCCTGCGATGGCCGCCTCGAGCTGCCCGACCAGCCGCTCGCGGATCGCGGCGTCGCGGGTCGCCTCGGTCGGGTTGCGGCAGACCACGAAGCGGTCGCGCATCGTGCCCTCGTCGAGGACGACCTCCTTGACCTCGAGGTTGCCGGCAACCACGTGATAGCGACCCTGGCGGGCGAGCGCGGCCCCCGCCTCGGCGGAGTCGCTCCGCAGCTTCTCGCCGCTGATGTAGTGGCCGCCTGCGCGCTGGAGATAGCGGCGGTTCTCGGCGGACGCGAAGCCCCGGTCGGTCACCCAGACCACCCGGCCGAGCTTCCAGGCGAGGAGGTCGTCCTTGACCTGCCGAATGAGGGCCATGTCGGCGGTGTTGCCGGGGAAGGTCCAGACCCGGATCGGGATCCCCGTCCGCGTCACCGCGAGGCCGATGACCACCTGGGGCAGATCGGGGCGGTGGTCCTTGGAGTGGCCGTTGTACGTCCGGAACCCCTTGGATGCCCCCGCGCTCGGCGGGTCGGCCTGATCGCTCTCGAAGTAGGTGGAGGTCGTGTCGAAGAAGAGCAGGTCGACCTCGAGGTTGAGGAGGGTGGCGGTCGCCCAGTACACCTGCTCGGCGAGTTCGGCCTCGATCTGCAGGAGCCAGTCCATCGCCCGGTAGCACTGATCGTCGGTGAGGGCATCGAGGCCGGGGATGGCGGCGAGCTCGCTCACCCAGGCGGCACACGACAGCTTGGAGAGCGGTCCGAGGGCCCGGTTCGCCACCAGTGCGAAGAGGACCCGCTCGGCCGCCGGATCCAGGCGCCGGCCGCGCAGCAGGCGGGCCAGGATCTCGTGCAGCCCGAGCTTCCGCCACAGGCCGTCGAGCGCCCAGGCACCCCCGAGCGGCCGTGATTCCGCGAAGCGCAGCTCCGGCGGCGCGGCGGCGACGAGCGCCTCGCCAGGCGGCAGCGCCCGGCTCAGCGAGCCGATCAGTCGGCGGATCGCGTCCCGGTCGAGCGTGTCCTCGCGGCCGAAGTGGTAGAGCACGCGGACCTTCGAGCGATGGGCCGCCGGATCCCACTCGTTGTGGGCGAGCTGGAGATAGCGGACCAGCGTGCCATCGGCGGCGCGTCGGGTGGTGGTCCGCAGGTACATGCCGACATGCTACTCAGCCGTGCCTATCTCGTCAATACAGACCCCGCACGATGCTCGTATCTATGTAACTCGGCTCCGCGGACCCATTCCTGACCCCGTTTGTGCTCACGAGGTGCCATCCGAGTGCCTTCACGGCCCAATAGCTGCGGAAGCCGGGGTAGAGCTGGCGGGAGTATCCCGACCCGACGAGCTCGATGGTGTAGGGCGGCGCCGCGTCGGAGACCACGTAGGCGCACCCGGCAAACATCACCTCGAGCGTGTTCGGGCGCGTCGAGCTCGCGCTCGCACCGACCAGGCAGGCACCGCTGTCGGCGGCCGCGAGCGGGGCCGTGGTGGTGGACATCGACAGGACCAGGAGCGCGCCGAGACACGCGGCGCCGATCGGTCGAGGTCGCGCCACGCGGCGCATGGCGGGTCGGGGTCGAGCAAGGGGGCTGGTGAGCATGGAGGCGAGGCTCCCTTCCGAAGACCGTCGGTCACGACGGTTCGTGGTCGGTCTTCGCGGTACACGCTATGCCCGTGCCTCGGCAGCAGCCAACGGGTTCGCCGCGCCCACCGAGCGTTCGGTGGTGCGCTC